>QEVN01000110.1 GCA_003576795.1 Burkholderiales bacterium | reverse complement strand
CGCCTTACGACTTCGTGCGCGTGGAAGGCGACGGCGTGCACGAGATCGCCGTCGGGCCGGTGCACGCGGGCATCATCGAGCCGGGCCATTTCCGCTTCTCGGTGGTCGGCGAGAAGGTGCTTCGCCTCGAAGAGCGGCTCGGCTACACGCACAAGGGCATCGAGCGGCGCTTCCGGGAACTGGCGCCGCTCGACGCGCATCGGCTGGCCGGCCGCGTGGCCGCCGACACCACCGTGGCTTTCGCCTGGGCCTGGTGCATGGCGCTCGAATCGGCCTGCAACTGCGAGATTCCCCTGGCTGCGCAATGGCTGCGCGCGCTGATGCTCGAACGCGACCGCGTGCCGAACCACCTCGGCGACCTGGGCGCGCTGGGCAACGACGCCGGACTCGCCTTCGGGCTCGCCCAGTTCTCGCGGTTGCGCGAGCAATGGCTGCGACTGTCGATGGACGTCTGGGGCCATCGCTTCATGATGGACGGCGTCGTTCCCGGCGGCGTGGCGCTGCGCCCCGATGCGCTCGCGCTCGGAAGCGTCCGCGCGCAGTGCGACGCCGTCGGTCGCGAGGTCGCCGAACTGCGCGCGATCTACGACGAGCATGCCGGATTGCAGGACCGCTTCGTCGGCGCCGGCCGCGTGACGCCGCAACTGGCCGCGCAACTCGGCCTCGCCGGACTGGCCGGACGCGCGAGCGACCAGGCGGCCGATCTGCGCTGCGACCAGCCATGGTCGCCCTACGACGCGCTGAAAGTCGCGATGAGCACGCGCCGCGAAGGCGACGTGGCCGCGCGCGTGGCCGCGCGCTTCGACGAGATCTTCGAATCGCTGCGGCTGATCCGCGCGCTGTGCGACGGGCTGCCCGCCGGACCCGAGCGCGCGTCGGTGCAACTGCCGACGCACGAGGCGGTCGGCGCGGGACGGGTCGAAGGCTGGCGCGGCGAAGTGTTCGTCGCGCTGGAGCTGGACGCCGACGCGCGCATCCGGCGCTGCCATTGCCACGATCCGTCGTGGCAGAACTGGCCGGTGCTCGAGCACGCGATCATCGGCAACATCGTTCCCGACTTCCCGCTGATCAACAAGTCGTTCAACCTCTGCTACTCGGGACACGACCTCTGATGTGGAGAATCGCCAGGCAGATCGCGCGCACCGGCATCGTGACCGAGCCGGCGCCGCAGGGCGACGACGCGATGCGCACGGCCGTCGGGCGCATCCACCGCGAGATCCTCGACGTCCTCGGCAGCGCGCTGGCGATCCGCGCGGTCGACTCGGGCTCGTGCAACGGCTGCGAGCTGGAGATGCACGCGCTCGCCAACCCGTACTACAACATCGAGGGGCTGGGAATCCGCTTCGTCGCGAGCCCGCGGCACGCCGACCTGCTGCTGGTCACCGGACCCGTGTCGCGCCACATGGCGCTCGCGCTGCGCAGTACCTGGGAGGCGACGCCCGAGCCGCGGCTCGTCGTCGCGGTCGGCGATTGCGCCTGCGGCAGCGGCATCTTCGGCGAGAGCTACGCCACGCTCGGGCGCGTCTCGCGCGTCATTCCGGTCGACGTCGAGGTGCCGGGCTGCCCGCCGCCGCCGATCGAGATCCTGCGGGGGATCCTCGCCGCCGTGCGGCGATGAACGTCAGCTCGGGTACGTCCCCGGCACGAGGATGTTCCGGTCGACCTTCTTGATGTCGCGCAGCCCGCAGAAGCCCATCGTGATGTCCAGCTCCTTGCGCAGGATCTCGAGCGCGAGCGTGACGCCGGCCTCGCCCATCGCGCCGAGGCCGTAGAGGAAGGCGCGACCCACGTAGACGCCGCGCGCGCCCAGGGCGATCGCCTTGAGCACGTCCTGGCCGGAACGGATGCCGCCGTCGAAGTGCACCTCGGTGCGCCCGCCCACGGCGTCGACGATCGCCGGCAGCGCGCGGATCGACGACAGCGCGCCGTCGAGCTGGCGGCCGCCATGGTTCGACACGATGATCGCGTCGGCGCCGGTGGCGATCGCCGGCTCGACGTCCTCGGCGTCGAGGATGCCCTTCAGGATCAGCTTGCCGCCCCAGCGGTCGCGGATCCACTTCACGTCGTCCCAGCACAGCGTCGGGTCGAACTGCTGGTTGGTCCACGACGACAGCGCGCGCAGGTCGTCGACGCCCTGCGCGTGCCCGGCGATGTTGCGGAAGGTGCGACGCTGCGTGCGCAGCATGTTCAGGCACCAGCGGGGCTTGGTCGCGAGGTCCGCCAGGTTCGCGAGCGTCATCCGCGGCGGCGCCGTCAGGCCGTTGCGGATGTCCTTGTGCCGCTGCCCCATCACCTGCAGGTCGAGCGTGAGCACGAGCGCGCTGCAGCCGGCGGCCTTCGCGCGATCGATCAGCCGGCGGATGAACTCGCGGTCGCGCATCACGTAGAGCTGGAACCAGAACGGCGCGTCGGTGTGCTCGGCGACGTCCTCGATCGAGCAGATGCTCATCGTCGACAGCGTGAAGGGCACACCGGCCTTCGCCGCGGCGCGCGCGGCGAGGATCTCGCCGTCGGCATGCTGCATGCCGGTGAGCCCGGTGGGCGCGAGCGCGATCGGCATCGCCACCGGCTGGCCGACCATCGTGCTGACCAGCGAGCGCTTGTCGATGTCGACGGCGACGCGCTGGCGCAGCTTGATCTTCGTGAAGTCGCTCTCGTTCTCGCGGTAGGTCGTCTCGGTCCAGGCGCCCGAGTCGGCGTATTCGTAGAACATCCGCGGCACGCGGCGGCGGGCGAGCTGTCGAAGATCCTCGATGCAGGTGATGACGGGCATGAAGGCGGACCGGAGTGAGGCGGGCGCAGCGATTATGAATCAGCCGCCCGCCTGCTCGAAACGTCGGAAGCGCAGCGCGGGCACTGTGCCCTTCATTCGGCGATGGCCTGGCGCACCGCGCGCTCCCAGCCGCGCATCAGCGACTGCGCGCGATCCCGGCTCATCGTCGGCGAGAAGCTGCGCCCGATGCGCCACAGTCGGGCCAGCTCCTCGGTGTCGCGCCACACGCCGGTGGCGAGTCCCGCGAGATAGGCCGCGCCCAGGGCGGTCGTCTCGGTGATCGCCGGGCGCACGACCGGAATGCCGAGCAGGTCGGACTGGAACTGCATCAGCAGATCGTTCGCGGCGGCGCCGCCGTCCACGCGCAGTTCGGTGATCGGCGCGCCCGCATCGCGGCCCATCGCGCCGAGCAGCGCCGCGCTCTGGAAGGCGATCGAATCGAGCGCCGCGCGCGCGACGTGCGCCACCGTCGTGCCGCGCGAAAGGCCGGTGATCGTGCCGCGCGCATCGGGTTTCCAGTACGGCGCGCCCAGGCCCGTGAACGCGGGGACGAAGATCACGCCGCCCGCGTCGGGCACCGACGCGGCGAGCGCCTCGACGTCCGACGAACGCTCGATCGCGCGCAGCCCGTCGCGCAGCCATTGCACGACCGCGCCGCCGATGAAGACGCTGCCCTCGAGCGCATAGCGACGAGTCGCGTCGGGTTGCGCCGCCGCGGTGGCGACCAGGCCGTTGCGCGACGGCTCGAAGCGCTCGCCGGTGTGCATCAGCAGGAAGCAGCCGGTGCCGTAGGTGTTCTTCGCCATTCCCGCGCGAAAGCACCCCTGCCCGAAGAGCGCTGCCTGCTGGTCGCCGGCGATGCCGGCGATCGGCCAGGCGCCGCCGATCGCGGTTGCATCGCTCGCGCCGTAGAGGTGGCTCGACGGATGCACGTCGGGCAGCATCGACCGCTCGATGCCGAAGGCCTCGAGCAGCTCGTCGTCCCAGCAGCCGCGCCGCACGTCGTAGAGCATCGTGCGCGACGCGTTGCTGACGTCGGTCGCGTGCACGGCGCCGCCGGTGAGCTGCCAGACGAGCCAGCTGTCGACGGTGCCGAAGGCCAGCTCGCCGCGCTTCGCCTGCTCGCGCGCGCCGGCCACGTGATCGAGCAGCCAGCGGATCTTGCTGGCGGAGAAATACGCGTCGACGACGAGGCCCGTACGCTGCGCGACCAGCGGCGCCAGCCCGCGCGCCCGGATCGCTTCGCAGATCGGCTCGGTGCGCCGGTCCTGCCAGACGATCGCGTTGTGGATCGGCCGGCCGGTGGCGCGCTCCCACACGATCGTCGTCTCGCGCTGGTTGGCGATCGCCACCGCGGCGACGGCGGCGGGAGCGATCGACGCCGACGCCAGCGCCTCGCGTGCCGTGGCGAACTGCGTGTCGCGGATCTCGAAGGGATCGTGCTCGACCCAGCCCGGCTGCGGAAAGATCTGGCGGAACTCGCGCTGCGCGATCGAGCGGATCGCGCCGTCTTCGTCGAAGACGATCGCACGCGAGCTGGACGTGCCCTGGTCGAGCGCGAGAATGCAGGACATCGAGTGCTCCCCGGAGTGCCGATCACGCTATTCTGAGCGGTTGTCGTCCCGCCAGCCGCATCCCGCGGAAGGAAAGCCGCCCGATGAAACCCGACGAGGGCACGTCCCAGCTCGACTCGCTGTTCGCCGCCCAGCGCGAGGCGCATCGGCGCGCGCCCTTCCCCGACTGGCCGACGCGGCGCGATCGCCTGCAGCGGCTGCTCGCGCTCGTGCTCGACAACCAGCAGGCGATCGAGGACGCGATCGACGCCGACTTCGGCGGCCGCCCGCGCATGGAGACGCAGATCGCCGAGATCTTTCCGTCGGTGGCCGTCACCCGCACCGCGCTTCGCTGGGGCCGGCGCTGGATGCGGCGCCGGCGTGCGCACGTCTCGAAGTGGTTCCTGCCCGCGCGCGCCGAGATCGTGCCGCGTCCGCTCGGCGTCATCGGCATCGTCGCCACGTGGAACTACCCGCTGTTCCTCACCGTCGGGCCGCTGGTCGACGTGCTCGCCGCCGGCAATCGCGCGATGATCAAGCCTTCCGAGCACTCGCCGGCGTATTCGGCGCTGCTCGCGCGGCTCGTCGCCGAACGCTTCGCGCCCGACGAGATCGCCGTCGTCACCGGCGGCCCGGAGACGGGAGCTGCGTTCACCGCGTTGCCTTTCGATCACCTGGTGTTCACCGGCGGAACCGAGATCGGCCGCAAGGTGATGCGCGCGGCGGCCGACAACCTGACGCCGGTCACGCTCGAGCTGGGCGGCAAGTCGCCCACGGTGATCGCGCCGGGCTTTCCCCTCGAACGCGCCGTCCCGCGCATCCTCGCCGGAAAGCTGCTGAACGCCGGCCAGACCTGCATCGCGCCCGACTACGCCTTCGTGCCGCGCGATCGGCTCGAAGACTTCGTCGAGGCCGCTCGGGCGAAGGCGCGCGCCATGCACCCGAAGGGACTCGCCGACCGCGACTACTGCAGCGTCGTCGACGCGCGCCAGTACGCGCGGCTGCTGCGCTATCTCGACGAAGCGCGCGAGGCCGGCGTGCGGCGGGTCGATCTCTTCGAAGGCCCGGACCGCGACGACCCGGCACATCGCCTCGCGCCGGTCGTGCTCGTCGATCCGCCGGCCTCGCTCGCCGTGATGCGCGACGAGATCTTCGGACCCATCCTGCCGGTGCTGTCCTACGATCGCCTCGACGACGCGGTGGACTTCGTCGAGGCGATGCCGCGGCCGCTGGCGCTGTACTGGTTCGACGACGACGCGCCGCGCGCGCGACAGGCGATAGCGCGCACGCACGTGGGCGGCGCCTGCATCAACGACACGCTGATGCACGTCGTGCAGGAAGGCCTGCCCTTCGGCGGCATCGGCGCCTCCGGCATGGGCCACTATCACGGCCGCTGGGGCTTCGACTCGTTCAGCAAGCTCACGCCGGTGTTCCGGCAGTCGCGCTGGCACGCGATGAACCTGTTCGCGCCGCCGTACCGGCCGTTCGTGCGCACGATGCTCGGCTGGATGAAGCGGCTGTAGCCATCGGCACGGCGGGGTCGCTGCGGTTTGCCGCAGTTTGCGATACTGCAGCCTCGCAACGCCCGACCGCACCGCCGATGCCCGAGAACCGCCTGCTGGCCGCCGTCGACCTCGGCTCGAACAGTTTCCGGCTGCTGATCGCCCGGGTGGAGGCTTCGCCGCGCGGCCCTCGCGTCGTCCCGGTCGAGAGCCTGCGCGACGGCGTGCGGCTCGCCGACGGCCTGCGCAGCGACGGCCTGCTCGGCGAGGCGTCCTGCCGGCGCGCGCTCGTCGCGCTCGCCGCCTTCGGCGAGCGGCTGCGCTCCTTCTCGCCCGAGCGGGTGCGCGCCGTCGGCACGAGCGCGCTGCGCATGGCGCGCAACGCGCAGCGCTTCCTGCGCACGGCCGAGGCAGCGCTCGGCTTTCCGGTGGACATCGTCTCGGGGCTCGAGGAAGCGAGGCTGATCTACGTCGGCGCCGCGCATGCGCTGCCCGACGACGACGAAACGCGCCTCGTCGTCGACGTCGGGGGCGGCTCGACCGAATGCATCGTCGGCGTCGGCGCCGAAGCGCTGGCGCTCGAATCGGCCGGCGTGGGCTGCGTCGTCCTGTCGAACCGTCGCTTCGCCGGCCGATGCGTCACCGAAGAGGCCTTCGACGCCGCGTATTACGAAGCGCGCGACGCCTTCGCGCAGACCGCGGCCTCGCTCGGCGCACATCGCTGGCGCTACGCCGTGGGCACTTCCGGCACCGCGGAGTCGCTGTGGCGGGTCGCGCGCGCGCATTGGGGCGCCGACGCGCTCGATCGGGAGTCGCTGATGCGCACCCGGGCCGAGCTGCTGGCTGCCGGCGACGCCTCGTCGGTGCGGCTGGCGGGACTGACGCCGGAGCGCCGGCCGGTGCTCGCCGGGGGGCTGGCGGTGATGACGGCGGTCTTCGACGAATTGCGCATCGACCGGATGCAGTACTGCGACGGCGCGCTGCTGCAGGGGCTGCTGCACGACCTGCTCGACCGCGACGCCGACCGCGACGTACGCGCGCTGACGATCCGGCGCCTGCTGCGCCGCCATCGGGTCGATGCGGCGCGCGCGCGGCGCGTTCGCGACACCGCTCTCGCGCTGTTCGACCAGGCGGCACCGGGCGCGCGGGAGGAAGTGCGCGCCCGGCGCACCCTGCTCGGCTGGGCCGCCGAACTGGCCGAGATCGGCCGCTCGGTCACGCACGAGGATTTCCACCGCCACTCCGCCTACCTGCTCGCGCACGCGGAGATGCCCGGCTTCTCGCAGAGCGAGCAGGATCATCTCGCACTGCTCGCGCTGACGCAGACCGGCGGTCTCGAAGCGCTGCGCGCGCATGCCGACGACGAAGCGGGAAGGCTCGCAGTGCTCGCGCTGCGCGTGGCGACGATCGTGCATCGCCGGCGCGACGCGTCGGACGCGCCCGTGCCGGCGCTGTCGCTGTCGCGCGGAATCCTTCGCCTGCAGACCACGCGCGAATGGGCGCAGCGCTTTCCGCTCGCCCACCAGGGCCTGATCGCCGAAGCCCGCGCGTGGTCGCAGGCGGGCCTGTTCGAGCGCTTCGTCTACGAGACGATCGAGCCGGGAGTGGCCGACGCGGCCTGAGCCCCGGCCTGCAGCCGGCGGTACTTGTCCATCAGCTGCTGCGGCGTTTCCATCCAGGACGGATCGCGCGGAATGCAATCGACCGGGCAGACCTGCCGGCACTGCGGCTCGTTGAAATGGCCCACGCATTCGGTGCAGCGCTGCGGGTCGATCTCATAGATCTCCTCGCCCATCGAGATCGCGCCGTTGGGGCACTCGGCCTCGCAGACGTCGCAGTTGATGCACTCGTCGGTGATGATCAGCGCCATCGCGGCTCCCGCGTCAGGGCCTCGCCGGCATGTCGGGGCTCCGCTGCGCTTCGGGACTCCGCTGCGCCTCAGGGCTCCGCTGCGCTTCGGCGCGCAGTTGCGCGAGCTTGTGCCCGAGCCAGCGCATCACGGACGGCGCGACGAATTGCGAGACGTCGCCGCCGAGCAGCGCGATCTCGCGCACCAGCGTGCCCGAGATGAACTGGTACTTGTCGGTGGGCGTGAGGAAGATCGTCTCGACGTCGGGCATCAGGTGCCGGTTCATCCCGGCCATCTGGAACTCGTACTCGAAGTCGGTGACCGCGCGCAGCCCGCGCACGACCACGTCGGCCTTCTGCTGCGCAACGAAATTCACCAGCAGCCCCGAGAACGTCGTGACCTCGACGTTCGAATGATGCGCGAGCACTTCGCGCGCGATCGCCAGCCGCTCGTCGACGTCGAAGATCGGGTTCTTGCCGCGGCTCGCCGCGACGGCGACGACGACCGAATCGAAGAGCTTCGATGCGCGCCGGACGAGGTCTTCGTGACCGCGCGTCAGCGGGTCGAAGGTTCCGGGATAGATGGCGCGTGTCATGCGTCGGTTCCTGGAGATGCGTCGGCCTGCCTGCTCAGCAGATGATAGCGGACCTGCCCGGCGCGGTCTTCGCGCTCGAGGCGCCAGCCGGCCGGCGCAGCGAAGGCTTCCCCCGACTCCACGTAGACGACGCCGTTCTCCACCAGCACCGGCACCAGCGCGGCGAACGCCCGCGCGTGCAGCGCCTGGCCGAAGGGCGGATCGACGAAGACGACGTCGAAGCGCTCGCCCGATCGCGCGAGGCGATCCAGCGCGTCGAAAGCGTCGCCGACGACGAGCCGGATGCCCGGCGCCTGCAGGCGCTCGATCGTCGCGGCGATCGCCGCCGCCGCGCGGCGGTCGCGCTCGACCAGCACCA
>QEVN01000109.1 GCA_003576795.1 Burkholderiales bacterium | reverse complement strand
CGGGCCGGTCCGAGGCCAGCAGGGCGCGGACACTTGTGGCTGCATGCGCTCCACGGTGCCCGCGACCACCCGCAGCGGCGCGCCAGCGCCCTTTTCCGGCCGGCTGACGGCCTCCGACGGCACGCGGGGAGGGGGAAGGGCTGCCCGCGTGCCGTCGCGCCTGCATGGGGGCTTCGCGCCCCCATACCCCTGCGAGCCCGCCCGCTGCGGGGCTCTGAAGATTATGTCAAATCACCGATATCCCTCGGCGAGCAACACGGGACCCGGGCACCGGCGGGATAATCGCCAAGCCCCCTCCTGCCGTGGAGACGACCATGAACGTCACCGTTGCAGACCTGCAGGCCTTCGCCGACGCGTGGAACCGGCACGATGCGCAGGCGCTGATGCGCTTCATGGCCGACGACTGCGTGTTCGAGGCCTCGGCCGGGCCCGAGGCCTGCGGAACGCGCTACATCGGCCGGGAAGCCGTCGAGGCGGGGTTCCGCGACGTCTGGAAGACCTATCCCGACGCGCAGTGGCGCTCCCCGCGCCACTTCGTCTGCGGCGACCGCGGCGTGTCCGAATGGACCTTCACGGGCACGCGCGCCGATGGCACGCGTGTCGAGGTCAACGGCTGCGACGTGTTCACCTTCCGCGATGGCCGGATTGCGCTGAAGAACTCCTACCGCAAGAACCGTCCGTCGCTCGGGCCGGAACCTCGATGACGTCGACGCGCCGCTAACGCTCGGAAGAACTCGCCGCCATGCATCGATTGCTTCGACTGCCCGCTTCGGTGCAGCTGATCGCGATCAGCCCGACGTCGATTTCGTCGGGGAACAGATCGATGCCGCGCTCGAGCGCCTGCTGCAGCGGCATGCCCTGCTCGATCCACTGGTAGACGGCATACGAGAGCAGGTGGCGGACGATGTGTTCGCCGACGCCGGTCGCTGCGACGGCGCCCTCGGGGCCCGCATAGAAGCCGCTGCCGACGATCGGCGTATCGCCGACGCGGCCCAACAGCGATGGCGCGGAGCCGCCCGTCGAGCAGGCGACCGCGAAGCGTCCTTCGCCGTCGCGAACGACGGCTCCCACCGTATCGCATGCGGCGCCGCGGTCGCCGGGCTCGCTGCCCGGCCACGCGGTCGGGTAATTCCACAGGCGTCGAAACGATTCGTTGTCGACGCCGTGGCGCGCGGGCTGGCCTCCTCGTAGCTGCGCGACCAGGCGCCGGTTGCGGTGCACGGCGCGATCGTGGACCGCATCGTGCGCGGGAAAGCCCGCGACGCGCGCGAAGCGTTCGGCGCCCTCGCCCGCCAGCAGCCAGTGCGGCGAACGCGAAACGGCCTGCGCGACCAGAACCGGATTCTTCACGCGCTGCAGACACGCCACCGCTCCGAGACGTCCGTTCGAATCCATGACTGCCGCGTCGAACTCGATCGTCATGCCGTCCAGGCCGACGATCGCGCCCGAGCCCGCGTTGAAACGCCCGTCGTCCTCGAGGACGACGACCGCGGCGACTGCTGCCTGCAGCGCGTCCGCGCCCTCTTCGGCCGCGCGCCGTCCGGCTCGAACCGCTGCTTCGCAGCCGTCCGCGTCCTCCAGGGGCGCGCCCGCTCCGCCGTGGACGACGATGCCGAAACCAAGGGAGTTCTTTTGACTCATCGTGTCTGTGGCCCCCGACGCGCTACTGCAGTACTCATACCACGCGGCGCTCGACGGCACGGAACGGAGGCCGGCGACGCGAAACTCGTCGGTCGGCGCATGAGCGCGCGCTGCAGAATGCGGCATTCCCGCACGCGAAGCAGTTTTCGTAGCTGAAAGTGCTGCTTTATGCAGCGCGGGGAAAGCACAGGCGGAGCCGCCGCCACGCCGGGTGCGGCGTGCACTGGCCGGCGCGCCCCCACGACGCACCGGTCAGCGCGTCCGCTGCGCGCCTCGAGCGCCGCGCAATTCCTCGCCGACGGCCAGCAGGAAGCGCATCGTGTCCTGGAACTCCGGTTCGCGCACGAGGGCGAGCAGGGCGCGCAGGCCGCCCGGCGAGGCAGGCAGCGCGCTCGTACGTGCGGCGGCCGCGTCGATCGCGTCGAGCAGCGGCTGGATGCGCGAGACGCCTTCGACGAGCGCCGGCAGCGAGTCGCTCAGCTTCTGCAATGCGCCGGAGCGTTCGAGCCGCTCGACCTGCTCGGCGAGGCCGATCAGGCGCTCGGCGCCGCCGCGCGTGAGCCGATCGAACAGCGCGATCGCGTCGGTCATCGTCGCCGAAAGCCTCCCCACCATCTCGTCGCTGAGTGCGTCGCGCGCCGCTTCGACCAGATGCCCGATCTCGCCGCCGGATTCGCGCGGCGCCGTGCCTTGCATGTCCATCTCGATTTCTCCCGGCCGTCAGAGCAGGCCTCGCGCCGAGGCCCAGTACAGCTTGTTGTAGGCCGTCTTGAACCAGTGCACCGACTTCGTCGGCGGCTTCGGATCGGGCGGATGCAGGTAATCGAACTTCGCGTAGGTGGCGCGATCCCTGCCGGCCTCGATGAAGCAGAAGACCTTGCCGTCGTAGTCGCGCACGGGAGCGCCCAGGCGCACCATCGCCGCGATGTTCTCGCCGAGCGTCTCGGCCTGGTAATGCGCAGTGGAGCCCGCCTTGCTGATCGGCAGGTTCGTCGTGTCGCCGAGCACGTAGACGTTGTCGCGCCCTTCCATGTTGAGCCGATGACGGTGGGTGGGGATGAAGCCGCCGACGCCCAGGCCGTTCTTCTCGACGACCTCCATGCCGCGGTGCGCGGGGATCGAGATCAGCAGATCGAACGGCGCCTGCGTGCCCTCCTCGCTGTGCACCACTCCCGCCTTCGCGTCGACCTCCCGGAGGTTGAACAGCGTCTCGTAGGTGATGCCGAGCCGCTCCATTTCGGGTGCCGCCCACTTCGCGACGTTCTCCAGGCTGTGCACGCGGCCGATCGGATAGGTGTAGTGCAGCTTCACCTTGTCGAGGATGCCGCGGTCGTCGAAATAGTCGTGCAGCAGGAAGAGGATCTCGAGCGGCGCCATCGGGCACTTGTGCGGCACGCCCACCACGACGGCGACGCGTCCGCCGTCGAACCGGCGCAGTCGCCGGAACATCTTCAGCGCCGCCTCTTCGGTGTAGAAACTCTCGGCGCTCTCGGCCAGCCCCGGGGTGAGTTCCGGCACGGGGCGCGATCCGGTGGCGATCGCGAGGATGTCGTAGTCGAATACCCGCCCGCTGCGGCTTCTCAGCTGGTTCCGATCGAGCAGGAACTCTTCGGCGGGATCGACGAGGAATTCGATGCCGGGCTCGAGCAGGCTCGCCTGATCCTGGTACAGCTCGTCGGGCGTGACGCGGCCGAAGGCCAGGTAGAGCAGCCCCGGCTGGTAGAAATGGCGTTCCGAGGCGGACAGCATCGTGATGCTCACGCGACCGCTCTTCAGTTCGGGCGCCAGGCGACGCGCGAGGTTGTTCGCGAGAATCGTGCCGCCCATGCCGCCGCCGACGATCAGGATGCGCATCGCCCGTTCTCCCGTGATGGAGGTCTGCCGTCGTCCGCCTCGGTTGCCTTGGTTTTGCCTCGGTCCCGCGTCGGTTTCGCCTTGGTCACTTCGCCTTGCGGACCGACACGTGCCAGACGCCGTTCTCTTCGCGCGTGCCGAGGTGCTCGTGCCCGACCTTGCGTATCCACTCCGGGATCTCGTGCGCCGATCCCCGGTCGCTGGACAGCACCTCGATCTCGTCGCCGACCTGCGCCATCTTCATTCCGGCGATCAGTTCCATCAGCGGGCCGGGGCAGAAGCTGCCGCGCGCGTCGATCAGTCTTCGGGTGGCCACCGGATCTTCCTCGCCTGCGCCGCGTCGCCTCGTCAGAACGACCACGTCTGCGCGTCTGCCGCGTCGTCGAGAAACTTCGTCAGCCCGAGCGGTTCGGCGAGCCACGGTTCGAGCGCGGCGGGCTCGAGCGCGAGAACGTCCATCGCCATCGAGCACGGATGGACCCTGGCGTCGCCGAGCGACACCGCCTGCTCGAACAGCGTGCGGAACGGCAACTTCTCGTCGAGCAGGCGGCCGAAGGGGCCTTCGGCGGGCGCGGCGGTCTCGTCGCCCTTCACGAAGTAGCGCAGCGCGTTCATCGACAGGAACACCGTGACCCGGTTGCCGCCGACCGCACCGACCGCGGCGACCATCGCCGCCATCTGCAGCCGCTCCCTCGACCCGGAGACGACGATGATGCTGATCCGTTTCGAGCTCATGCCCCGCACGCCGGCTGGATGCCGAACACCTACCCTACCGGTGTCGGCGGGCGCGGGGGGTCGATGGCCGCGAGACGCGTGATCTTTTACGCCGGCGGCGATCCGACGCTACAGCAGACGCACGACCGTGCGTCCCTTCACCCGCCCCTGCACGAAGTCGTCGAACGCGCCGGGCAGCGCCTGCAGGTCGATCGTGCGGGTGATCTCGTGCAGATGCCGCGGCTTCAGGTCGGTCGCCAGCCGATGCCACACCTGTTCCCGGCCCGGGGAGCCGGTGTAGCCGGAATCCACGCCGAGCAGGCTCACGCCGCGCAGGATGAACGGGAACACCGTCGTGTGCAGCTCGACGCTCGCCGCGTTGCCGATGCTCGCCACGGTGCCCGCCTGCTTCATGCCGGCGAGCGCCCAGTGCAGGATCGGGCCGCCCACGTTGTCCACGGCACCGGCCCATCGCGCACGCTCGAGCGGCCGCACCTTCGCGAGATCGATCTGCGAGACGAGTTCCACCGACGAAGCGCCGAGATCGCGCAGGTACGGTTCCTCGGACGCCTTGCGCGTGAGCGCGACGACCTCGTAACCGAGCCGCGAGAGCATGTCGATCGCAAGGCCCCCCACGCCGCCGGTGGCGCCGGTGACGACGACCGGGCCCTTCTCCGGCCTCAATCCGTTGTGCTCCATGCGCGCGACGGCCAGGCCCGCGGTGAAGCCCGCGGTGCCCAGCGCCATCGTCTCGAACAGGGTCAATCCGGAGGGCAGCGGAAGGACCCAGTCGGCCGGCACGCGCGCGTACTGCGCGTAGCCGCCGTGATGCGAGACGCCGAGATCGAAGCTCGTCGCGATCACCGGGTCGCCGGGGCGGAAGCGCGCATCCGCGCTTTCGACGACTTCGCCCGCCAGGTCGATTCCTCCGATGCAGGGAAAGCGCCGGATGATCTTCCCGGCGCCGGTGGCCGCCAGCGCATCCTTGTAGTTGATGCTCGAGAAATGGACGCGGATCGTGACCTCGCCGTCGTCCAGCTGCGCAGCCGACATCGTCGTGAGCCGGCCGCCGACCTTGTCGCCGTCCTTGTCGATCAGGTACGCGGTGAAATCCGGCGGTGCCATGGGTCCCTCCCTGAAAGTATGGGATCGTGCCGCAATCACGGAGTTCTTGCCGGGAAGTCGTGCTGCCCACGACGTTGCCACAGCCGCCGGCACAGGAAGAGCACGAGCGCGAGATTGAAGCAGACGACGACCAGCCCCTGCCAGGTCGGCGAATGCTGCAGATGCAACAGTTCGAAGGGGACGTAGACGCCGCTGCCGAGAGCGCCGATCCAGGCGCCCCATGTCCGATCGAGCCACAGTCCGCAGGCCTCCAGCCAGCGCAGCGCCGCGTAGGCCGCACCGAGCAGCACCGTCGTGCGCACCGGCGTGACGTTCAGCGCGTCGACGTAACGCAGCAGCAGTTCCGGATAGTGCGAGTGCGGATCGGCCCCGAAATGGCCGATCGCCTCGAGCGCCAGCCGATGCACGTCGTGGTGCATCAGGCTCAGCCAGCCGAGCAGCGCAGCGAGCGCCGCCACGCCCTTCGCCGCTTCGAAGACGGCGATCGTTCGCAGCGCAGCGCGTGCCGGCGCGCGCAGCGAAGCGCGCCGTCGTGGATGACCGCGAAGCTCGTCGCGGCTCGCGCCTTTCGTCGTCGTTCCGGTCATGGGCGAGCAGCAGGCTCCGTATCATCGTGGCACGATAATGAACGCGTGCCGTCGCCGACGACGGCGTTCCCGAGGCGCAAGCGATGACCACCGCCGCCCGCGTGCCTGCCGCTTTCGTCGGCCACGGCAGCCCGATGAACGCGCTCGAAAGCAACCGCTTCACCTCGGCCTGGCGCGAGCTCGGTGCGAAGCTTCCCCGCCCGCGCGCCGTGCTGTCGATCTCCGCGCACTGGTATCTGGCCGGGCTGTGCGACGCAGCCGGCGAGCCGGCGCGCGCCTTCGTCGAGGGCAGCTCCATGGGCTCGATCACGATGACCGGCTACCTGCTCGGCGAAGGCATCGGCACCATCACCGCCTGACCCGGCGCCGTGCAGCCGGTGTCGCAACAGCGCCCGGGCTGGCGGTTGCGCGTGATCGGGCGCTTCGGGTCGTCGACCACGCCGCGCTCGAGCAGCCGCTCGACGAGCTGCACCTTGCTGCCCACCGGATAGTTGCGCCAGATCTCCTGCTTCATCGCCGCCGGCGAGCCGCCGCCGTGCAGGCTGATCAGCGAATACCAGCCGCCCTGGTACGACGCGGTGAGATCCTCGAGAAAGCGCGCCGTCTGGATGCGCCTGTCGTAGGGCACGTCGGGATTCGCGCGCAGCACCTCGGCGAGCGTCGCGGCGGTGGCCGGGTTGTGGTCCTCGTCGGGCCCGGGCAGCGCGACGACCAGCCCGCCCGAAACCTCGTGCGCCAGCCGGTGCATGTCGTAGATCTGCGTGGCCAGCAGCAGCTTGCCGATGTTGGCGAACACCGGCTCGGGCATGAAGACGCCGCTCGGCTCGTCGCGCACGGCGTACACGCTCGCCGCGACGCCGCAGGCGTAGAAGCCCTCGACGATCCTGATCAGCTCGACCATCGGCTCGCGCAGGTTGCTCCTCGCGCCGGGATCGGGGAATCCGTTCGCCTCGCACATCAGCGCGCCGGCGCCGATCAGCAGGTCGCCGAAGCCGGCGCGTGCGGCGATGCAGGTATGCCGGTGGTGCGTGGCGTAGCTGTAGGTGAGCACGTGGCTGTGCTCCCACTCGCCTTCGAAGAAGACGCGCTCCCACGGCACCAGCACGCGATCGAAGACGACGACCGCGGTGGACTGCCCGTACCTGCGCGAGAACAGCGCATCGCCGTGCTCGAGCTTCTCGCCGGGGCGGCCGGCCGGGCGCGAGATGATCGTCACGCCTTCGGCATCCACCGGAACCGCGCAGCAGACGGCGAAGTCGGCGTCGTCGGGTCCCATGTTGCGGCTCGGCATGACGAGCAGTTCGTGCACGTAGGGCGCGCCGGTGACGATCGCCTTCGTGCCGCTGATCACGATTCCCCTCGCGTTGCGCTCGACGACGTGCACGTAGGTGTCGGGATTCGCCTGCTCGTGCGGCCTGCGGCTGCGATCGCCTTTGGCGTCGGTCATCGCGATGCCGATCGACAGGTCCTCGTCCTGCACGCGGTCGCGATACGCCTCGAAGCGCGCGCGATGCTCGGTCGAGCCGCGCGCATCGTCGATCGCCGCCACCGCCTGCGCCAGGCCGCTCAAGGCGTCGTGCGCCAGATAGCGCTGCGCGCAGCCCGTTTCCTGGCACAGCAGCCGCACGGCCTCGAGCTTGTTCAGCAGGTCGCCCGCCGACTCGTCGACGTGCAGCATCCGGTTGACGATGCGGTTGCGCTTCGACTGGGCGGCGAGCGCGACCGGCGCATGCCCGGCGTCGAGCGCGAAGTCGTAGGTGTAGGCGAGCGCGTTCACCCCGGGACGAAGCATCGGCTCGTCGGCGACGCCGTCGATGCGCCGTCCGTCGACGTAGACGACCGGATGCAGGCGGCGCAGCGATTCGCGGTATTCGTCTCCGCTCATCAGCCGGGCTCTGGTGGGTGCGGCGTCGGCAGCAGCGTTCATCGTCGTCTCTCCTGTCGGTTCGGCTGAACGGTTCGGCTGAAGAAAGGCCTCTCTCGCAACGATGACCGCTGCGGGGCCCGCGGGTCAACGTCTACACTCGGTGCGGCGTTCCGCGTTCCGATGCGACGACAGGGAGAAAGCGATGGACACGATCGACGCCGGGCGCTGTGCGCTGGTGCTCGTCGACTACCAGGCGCGCTTGATGCCGGCGATCCACGGCGCCGACGACGTCGTGCGCCGCGCGGTGCAGCTCGCGTCGGCGGCGCGCGTGCTCGGCATACCCGTGATCGGCACCGAGCAGAACCGCCAGGGACTCGGGCCGAACGTCGAGCCCGTGAGCGCGCTGTGCGACGCCACCGTCGCGAAGCGGCATTTCGACGCCTGCGAAGACGGGTTGTGCGCGGTCATCGACGAGCTTGCGCCGCGTGCGCGGCAGGTCGTCGTCGCCGGCTGCGAAGCGCACGTCTGCCTGCTGCAGACCGCGCTCGGGCTGCTGCGCCAGGAGCGCCGCGTCTGGGTCGTCGAACCGGCCTGCGGGTCGCGGCGTGCCGAGGACCATCGGCTCGCGATGCAGCGGCTGCAGCAGGCCGGTGCGACGCTCGTTTCGCCCGAAATGGTGCTGTTCGAGTGGATGCGCTCGAGCGAGCACCCGCGGTTCCGGCAGGTGCTGGAGGTCGTCAAGCAGGTGCCGGTGGATCGACCCTGAGAAGGCGGCGCCCTCGCCCGCTGCCCGGGCGGCAGCGGCAGTAGGATCGGGCTTCGCATTGTCGCGAACGAGGCCCGCCCGTGCACGCGTTGCCCCGCTTCGACGAACGTTTCGCGGTCTCCGACGAGATGGCGTTCCTGCGTCCTCTGGCCAGCCGGCTCGTGGCGCACCGGCGCTGGATGCGCGATCGGCCGTTCGTCACGCTCAGCTGGTCGCAGAGCATCGACGGCAGCGTCTCGGTATCGCGCTCGCATCCGTACGCGCTCAGCTGCCGGAAGTCGCTCGAGATGACGCACCGGCTTCGTGCGCTGCACGATGCGCTGCTGGTCGGCGTGAACACGGTGCTCAGCGACGATCCCCAGCTCACCGTGCGTCACTGTGTCGGCGACGATCCGCAACCGGTGGTGCTCGACAGCCGCCTGCGCTTTCCCGAGAGTGCGCGCCTGCTCGGGCATCCGTCGCATCGGCCGATCATCGTGACCACCGATCGCGCCCCGCGGGCGAAGGCGGCGCGGCTCGCGGCGCTGGGCGCGAGCGTGCAGCGGGTCGCATGCTCGTCGGACGGACGCGTCGACCTGGACGCGGCGCTCGATCGACTCGGCTCGCTCGGCCTGCGCTCGGTGATGGTCGAAGGCGGCGCGCAGGTCATCCAGTCGATCCTCGCCGCGCGGCTCGTCGACTACTGCATCGTGACGATCGCGCCGACGCTGCTCGGCGGGGTGAAGGCGCTCGAGCAGCCGTGCCGGCCGCGCAGCGAGGCGCCGCTGACGATCCTCGACTGCCGCTACCAGGCGGTGGGCGCCGACCTCGTCGCCTACGGTCCGCTGGGGCTTCGATGACCCGGCCGCGCGCGATCCGGCCGCCGGTCCCGCGATGAAGGCGCGCGCGATCCACCACGTCGCTCCGAGGAAAGTGGCGATCGGGCACGCCAGCCTGCGCCCGCTCGCCGCCGACGAAGTGCTGATCCGCACGCTGTATTCGGCGATCAGTCCCGGCACCGAGTCGCTCGTCTTCGAGGGACGGCTGCCCGCGGGCCTGCCGCTCGATGCGCGCATCGCCGGCCTGGACGCGGATGCCTCCTATCCCTTCGCCTACGGCTATGCGCTGGTCGGCGAGATCGTCGATGCCGGCGCCCAGGTCGAACGCGCCTGGCTGCAGCGGCGCGTCTTCGCCTTCCACCCGCACCAGGACTACGCGGTGGCGCCGATGCGCGACGTCGTCGCGATTCCGGCGGAGATCGAGTCGCTCGCGGCGCTGTTCCTGCCGAACGTGGAGTCGGCCGTCGGCTTCGTGCTCGATGCCGGGCCGCGGCTGGGCGAGCGCGTCCTCGTGCTGGGCCAGGGCGTGGTCGGCCTGCTGACGGTCGCGCTGCTCGCCGAATTTCCGCTCGAGCTGCTGGCGAGCGCCGATCCGATCGCGCATCGGCGCGAACGCTCGCGCGCGCTGGGGGCGCATTGCGCGATCGACCCCGCCGACGCGGCGCAATGCGCCGCCCTGCGCGAGCGGCTCTTCATCGGGCGCGACGACGACGGACTGGACCTGGCGATCGAGCTGTCCGGCAACGCGCAGGCCTTGAACCAGGCGATCGAGCTGGCCGGATTCGACGCGCGCATCGTCGTCGCGTCGTGGTACGGCTCGCAGCCCGCGGCGATCGATCTCGGCGGGCATTTCCATCGGCGTCGCCTCGCGCTCGTTTCGAGCCAGGTCAGCCGGATCGCTCCCCGGCTGTCGGGACGATGGAATCGGCGCCGACGGCTCGACAGCGCCTGGCGTGCGCTCGGGCGCATCGCGCCGCAGCGCTTCGTCACGCACCACTTCCGCTTCGACGACTGCCAGCGGGCCTTCGAGCTGGTGAGCGCACGCAGCGACGGCGTGCTGCAGGCGGTCTTCGAGTATCGGTGACGAGGAAGCCGCTTCGATGTACCGGTTGTCGATCCAGCGGGAATTCATCGCGCGTCATCGCCTCGTCGGCGGCGACTGGGGCGCCGAGAACGAGACGCACAGCCATCACTATCGCGCTCGAATCGTCGTCGAGGGCGACGAACTCGACGGGCATGGTTTCCTCGTCGACCTCGTCGCATTGCGCAGCGCGTTCGACGAAGCGGTGGCGCAATTCGCCGAGCGCGTGCTCAACGACCTGCCGGCCTTCGAGGCAGTCAATCCGAGTCTCGAGAACTTCGCGCGGATCTTCCACGCGATGCTCGCTCCGGAACTGGACGGCCGGCGACTCGCGCTGGCGGTCCGGCTGTGGGAGAACGAGCACGACTGGGCCGAGTACCGGCGATGAGCGCGATGGATCCGTCCGCGCGCTTCGAGTTGCTGCACCCACCGCTCGATCGCCCCTCCGGCGGCAACGTCTACGACCGCTGCCTGCTCGACGCGGCGGCGCGATGCGGATTTCCGCTGTCGTCGGTGGTCGTGGACGCTGGTGAAGACCGCGAGATCGAGGCGCGATTCCGCGAGCCCAGCTCGGCCTTCCGCATCTGGGACGGGCTGCTGCTCGAAGGACTCGCGCAGCGGCGTGCGCTCGAGCGCGGCGAACGCGCGGTGCTGCTGCACTGGCTGCCGTCATGCGACCCGGCGCTCGATGCCGACGAGCGAGCGCGCCGCGAGTCGATCGAACGCGCGATCGTCGATTGCGCCGCCCTGATCGTGGTTCCCGGCCACGCCATGCAGCGAACGCTACGG
>QEVN01000108.1 GCA_003576795.1 Burkholderiales bacterium | reverse complement strand
CGCTACTCGATCGCCTTGGACATCTCTTCGACGACCTTCTTCGCGTCGCCGAACACCATCATCGTCTTGTCCATGTAGAACAGCTCGTTGTCGAGCCCGGCGTAGCCGGAGGCCATCGAGCGCTTGTTGACGATGACCTGCCGCGCCTTGTACGCCTCGAGGATCGGCATGCCGGCGATCGGCGACTTCGGATCCTTCGCCGCCGGGTTCACGACGTCGTTGGCGCCGAGCACGAGCACGACGTCGGTATCGCCGAACTCGGGATTGATGTCCTCCATCT
Source organism: Burkholderiales bacterium (assembly GCA_003576795.1). Classification (GTDB taxonomy): domain Bacteria; phylum Pseudomonadota; class Gammaproteobacteria; order Burkholderiales; family Burkholderiaceae_E; genus Zeimonas. The sequence goes on along the minus strand of QEVN01000108.1, from coordinate 16,507 downwards.
CGAAGACCTGGTCGTACGGTACCTCGGCTTCGGCGAGCAGCACGTTCATGTGGCCGGGCATGCGGCCGGCCACCGGATGGATCGCGTATTTGACGCTGACGCCGCGCTCGATCAGCTTGTCGGTGAGTTCCTTCAGCGGATGCTGCGCGCGCGCCACCGCCAGGCCGTAGCCGGGAACGATGATGACGCTGTCGGCGTTGCTCATCAGGAAGGCCGCGTCGTCGGGCGAGCCGGATTTCACCGGGCGCTGCTCCGCCGTGCCCGCTGCCGCCGCGCTCGTCTCTCCGCCGAAGCCGCCGAGGATCACGTTGAAGAACGAGCGGTTCATCGCGCGGCACATGATGTACGACAGGATCGCGCCCGAGGAGCCGACCAGCGAGCCCGCGATGATCAGCATGCTGTTCTGCAACGAGAAGCCGATGCCGGCCGCCGCCCACCCGGAGTAGCTGTTGAGCATCGACACGACGACGGGCATGTCGGCGCCGCCGATCGGGATGATGATCAGCACGCCGAGCACGAAGGCGAGGATCGTCATCAGCCAGAACGGCGTCCACTGCTGCGTGAAGAAGAACCACAGCCCGCAGCCGATCATCACCAGCGCGAGCACGAGGTTCAGCAGGTGCTGACCGGGGAAGACGACCGGCGCGCCCTGGAACAGGCGGAACTTGTACTTGCCCGACAGCTTGCCGAAGGCGATCACCGATCCGGAGAAGGTGATCGCGCCGACGAAGGTGCCGATGAACAGCTCGAGCCGGTTGCCCATCGGGATCGGCTCGCCGTGGCCGACGATGTTGAAGGCCCACGGCTCGGCCACCGCGGCGATCGCGATGAACACCGCGGCCAGGCCGATCATCGAGTGCATGAAGGCGACCAGCTCGGGCATCTTCGTCATCTCGACGCGCTGTGCGAGCACGGCGCCGAAGATGCCGCCGATCGCCACGCCGAGCGCGATCCAGAAGTAGCCCAGGCCGGTTGCGCCCAGTTGCGCGAGCAGCGCGAGCGTGGTGAGCACGGCGATCGCCATGCCGACCATGCCGAAGGTGTTGCCGCGGCGCGAGGTGGTCGGATGCGACAGCCCCTTGAGCGCCTGGATGAAGCAGACCGAGGCGACGAGATAGAGCAGGACGACCGTGTTCAGGCTCATTTGGCGGCTCCCGCGCGCGCCTTCGGTTCCTTCTTGCGGAACATCTCGAGCATCCGGCGCGTGACGAGGAACCCGCCGAAGACGTTCACCGACGCGAGCGCGACCGCCGCCACGCCCATGAACTTGCCGAGCGCCGTGTCGGTGAGCGCCGCCGCGAGCATGGCGCCCACGATGACGATCGCCGAGATCGCGTTCGTCACCGCCATCAGCGGCGTATGCAGCGCCGGCGTGACGTTCCAGACGACGTGGTAGCCGACGTAGACCGCGAGCACGAAGATCGTGAGGTTGATGACGGTGGGCGAGATCGCTTCCATGGGTGGCAGTCGTTGGGGTGGATCGTCGGTCAGCTGCGCAGCAGCTGACCGTCCCGGCACATCAGGCAGGCCTTCACGATGTCGTCTTGGAGATCGATGTTCAGCGTGCCTTCCTTCGTGACGACGAGCTTCAGGAAGTCGAATACGTTGCGCGCGTACAGCGCCGACGCGTCGGCGGCGACCTTCGCCGGCAGATTCGTCTCGCCGACCAGCGTGACGCCGTGCTTGACGACGGTGCGTCCGGCCTCGCTCAGCGGACAATTGCCGCCCTGCTCGACGGCGAGGTCGACGATGACCGAGCCGGCCTTCATCGAGCGCACCATCTCCTCGGTGACGAGCACCGGCGCCTTGCGTCCCGGAATGAGCGCAGTGGTGATGACGACGTCGGCCTGCTCGATGCGCCTGGCGACCAGCGCCGCCTGGCGCTTCATCCAGCTCTCGGGCATCGGGCGCGCGTAGCCGCCGACGCCCTGCGCGATCTCGCGCTCCTCGTCGGTTTCGTAGGGCACGTCGATGAACTTCGCGCCGAGCGACTCGATCTGCTCCTTCACCGCCGGGCGCACGTCGGAGGCCTCGATGACCGCGCCCAGCCGCTTGGCGGTGGCGATCGCCTGCAGGCCGGCGACGCCGGCGCCCAGCACGACGACGCGCGCGGCCTTCACCGTGCCGGCAGCCGTCATCAGCATCGGGAAGAAGCGCTGGTAGGCGTTGGCCGCGAGCATCACCGCCTTGTAGCCGGCGATGTTCGCCTGCGAGGACAGCACGTCCATGCTCTGCGCGCGCGTGGTGCGCGGCGCGGCCTCGAGCGCGAAGGCGGTGAGCCCGGCGTCGCACAGCCGCTGCAGTCCTTCCCGATCGAAGGGATCGAGCATGCCGACGAGCGTGCTGCCGGCGCGCATCGCGCGCAATTCGTCGGGCGAGGGCGCGCGCACCTTCAGCACCATCTCGGCGCCGAGCGCCTCGGCCGTGTTCACGATGGTGGCGCCGGCAGCGGTGTAGGCCTCGTCGGTCTGGCTCGCGGCGAGGCCCGCATCGTGCTCGACGAGCAACTGGTGGCCGCCGGCGGCCAGTTTCTTCACGGTTTCCGCCGTAGCGGCCACGCGTGCCTCGCCGGCGCGGGTTTCCGCGGGAACGCCAATTCGCATTCGAATTCCTCGGGAGTCCGGACGGGGATCCGGGATCGCCGGGTATTGTAAGGTGCCCGGGGCGGCCCAAGGCGGGCTGCGTGGCGCGGTTGCTATCATGAAGCGCTGATGCCCACGACCGCGAACGATCGAGCCGGCGAGCGCGTCGTCGTCGGAATCTCCGGCGGCGTCGACTCGTCGGTTGCCGCGTGGCTGCTGAAGCAGCAGGGCTACGAGGTCGTCGGCCTGTTCATGAAGAACTGGGAGGACGACGACGACGACGAGTACTGCTCGACCCGCGAGGACTGGATCGCCGCGGCGAGCGCGGCCGACGTGCTCGGCATCGAGATCGAGGCGGTGAACTTCGCGGCCGAGTACCGCGAGCGCGTGTTCGCCGAATTCCTGCGCGAGTATTCGGCCGGCCGCACGCCGAATCCGGACGTTCTGTGCAACGCCGAGATCAAATTCAAGGCCTTCCTCGAGCACGCGATGGCGCTCGGTGCCGGGCGCATCGCCACCGGCCATTACGCGGGCGTGCGTGCCGCCGGTGCCGGCTTCGAGCTGCTGCGCGGCGTCGATCCCGCGAAGGACCAGAGCTACTTCCTGCACCGCCTGACGCAGGCCCAGCTCGCGCGCACGATCTTTCCGCTGGGCGGCCTGCACAAGCGCCAGGTGCGCGAGATCGCGCGCTCGATCGGCCTGCCGAACGCGCAGCGCAAGGACTCCACCGGCATCTGCTTCATCGGCGAGCGGCCGTTTCGCGAATTCCTCGGCCGCTACCTGCCGACCCGCCCCGGCGCGATCGTCACCGACGAGGGCCGCACGATCGGCGAGCACGACGGACTGGCCTTCCACACGATCGGCCAGCGCAAGGGCCTGGGCATCGGCGGAACGCGCGGCGGCAGCGGCGAGCCGTGGTTCGTCGCGCGCAAGGACCTCGAGCGCAACGAACTCGTCGTCGTGCAGGGGCACGACCACCCGCTGCTGCATGCGCGGCGGCTGCAGGCGATCGACGCGCACTGGATCGCCGGCGAGCCGCCGCTCGACGACGGCCGGCTCGCCGCGAAGACGCGCTATCGGCAGGCGGACGCGCGCTGCTCGCTGTCGGCCTCCCCTGCCGATCGCTTCGAGCTGCGCTTCGCCGAACCGCAGTGGGCCGTCACGCCCGGGCAGAGCGCGGTGCTGTATCGCGAGGAGGTGTGCCTGGGGGGAGGAGTGATCGAGGGCGCCGAGTGATGCCTGCCGTTCCTAGGACGGCGCCGTCTCCGCGAAGCTCGGCCGCGCGAACAGCTTGTCGGCGTGACGCGCGAGGTTGGAGAACTGCGCGCGCCAGCCGAGGGCGGGGAAGCGGAAATCGAGATAGCCGAGCGCGCAGCCGAGGGAGATGTCGGCGAGCGAGTACCTGCCGTCCACGCACCACGCCTTGTCGGCGAGCGCGTTGGACATCGCCTGCAGCGACGCCTCGATCTTCGACATCTGCCGCGCGATCCAGGCCGGGCTGCGCTGGCTGTCGGTGCGTTGCGTCTGCTCGAGGCGCACGAGCACCGCGGCGTCGAGCATGCCGTCGCCGAGCACTTCCCAGATCTTGACCTCGACGCGCGAACGGCCGTTGGCCGGCACGAGCTTGTGCACCGGCGTGAGGTTGTCGAGGTATTCGGCGATGACGCGCGAGTCGAACAGCGCGGCGCCGTCGTCGATGATCAGCGTGGGAACCTTGCCGAGCGGGTTGATGCTCTGAAGCGTGGAGTCGGCCGACCAGGGATCTTCCAGTTCGTACTGATATTCGATCTTCTTTTCGGCCAGCACGACGCGCACCTTGCGGACGTACGGACTCGAATTCGAACCGATGAGCTTCATTGCGCCGCCGCGGTACGGCGGGCCAGTATAGCAAAGCGCCCGAGGGGCGCGACGATGCTAGCATTCGAGGCCGTTCGCGACCCGTTCGCGCCGATTCGCCGCCGCAAGCCGATCGAATCCGTCCCATGCCGCAAGCCCGTCCCACCGCTTCCGCTCCCGATTCCGCCGCCGCCTCCGCCGTCGTTTCCGACCCTGCGCTGCACGCGCTGTCGCCACTCGACGGCCGCTATGCGTCGAAGCTGGACGTGCTGCGCGAGCGCCTGTCGGAGGCGGCGTTCATGCGCCGGCGCGTGCAGGTCGAGGTGCAGTGGTTCGTCGCGCTCTCCGATCTCGGGCTGCCCGAGCTCGCGCCGTTCTCGGCCGGGGCGAGAGCGCATCTGCAGGCGATCGTCGACGGCTTCGGCGCGCCGCAGGCCGCCCGCATCAAGGCGATCGAAGCGGTCACCAATCACGACGTGAAGGCGGTCGAATATTTCCTGAAGGAGTCGATCGCGCCGATCGAGGAGCTGGCGCGCGCGAGCGAGTTCGTGCATTTCGCCTGCACGTCGGAGGACATCAACAACACGGCCTACGCGCTGATGCTGCGCGCCGCCCGCGACGAGGTCGTCTCGCCGGCGGTGCGCGCAGTGGTCGATGCGCTGCGCGCGCTCGCGCACGCCAACGCCGACGTGCCGATGCTCGCGCGCACGCACGGCCAGCCGGCCTCGCCGACCACGCTCGGCAAGGAGATGGCCAACTTCGTCGCGCGCATCGAGCCGGCGCTCGCCCGCTTCGATGCGGTCGCGCCGCTGGGCAAGATGAACGGCGCGGTGGGCAACTACAACGCGCACCTCGCGGCGTACCCGGAGGTCGACTGGGAAGGCTTCGCGCGCGGCGTCGTCGAGTCGCTGGGTCTGCGCTTCAACGCGTACACCGTGCAGATCGAGCCGCACGACTGGATCGCCGAGAGCTTCGACGCGCTCGCGCGGCTGAACACGATCCTCGTCGACCTGGACCGCGACCTCTGGGGGTACATCTCGCTCGGCTACTTCGCGCAGAAGCTGAAGGAGGGCGAGGTCGGATCGTCGACGATGCCGCACAAGGTCAATCCGATCGACTTCGAGAACTCCGAGGGCAACGCCGGCATCGCCAACGCGCTGCTGCGCCACCTGGCCGAGAAGCTTCCCGTGTCGCGCTGGCAGCGCGATCTCACCGACTCCACCGCGCTGCGCAACGCCGGCGTCGCGCTCGGGCATGGGCTGCTGGCGTGGGACGGCTGCCTGCGCGGACTGCGCAAGCTCGAAGTGCAGCGCGCGCGCCTGGCGGCCGACCTCGACGCGAATCCGGAAGTGCTCGCCGAGGCGATCCAGACCGTGATGCGCCGCTACGGCGTCGAGAATCCGTACGAGCAGTTGAAGGCGCTGACGCGGGGCCGCGCGATCGATGCCGCGACGCTCGCCGAATTCGTCTCGCGCCTGCCGATCCCCGAGGCGGCGCGCCGCGAACTCGCGGCGCTCACGCCGGCGACCTACGTGGGCAAGGCCGCCGCGCTCGCGCGTCGCATCTAGTTCTCTTCCCTGGAGGATTCTCCCGATGATCGCAAGAAGGACCATCCTTTCGCTGGTGGCCGCTTCGTTCGCGGCCTTCGCCTTCGCTGCTCCGGCCAGTGCGCAGTTCGCCAAGCCCGAGGATGCCGTCAAGTATCGCCAGTCGGCCTTCGTCGTGATGGGCTCGCACATGGGCCGGCTCGGCGCGATGGCGCAGGGCAAGGCCCCGTTCGATGCCGAAGCCGCCAGGCATTCGGCGCAGGTCATCGAGACGATGGCGCGGCTGCCGTGGGAGGGATTCACCCCCGCCACCGAATCGCTCGACTCGCACGCCAAGCCCGAGCTGTTCCGCAACATGGACGACGTCAAGCGGCTCATCGAGGGGCTGAACGCCGAAACCGCGAAGCTGCCGGCCGCCGTCGGCAGCCTCGAGACGCTGCGCACGCAGGTCGGCGCCACCGGGCAGGCGTGCAAGGCCTGCCACGACAAGTACCGCAGGAAGATCTAGGAAGGGATCGGGCGGCGCTCCGCCGCCCGGCCGGCTAGCGGACGATCGCCCAGACGACGGCGGCGCTCGCTGCCAGCAGCACGAGCGCGCCGGCCCGGACGCGGGCGCTGTCGGCCGCAGGAGCCGGCGGGCTCGCCTGCGGCGCGGCGAGCGCGAGGTCGCCGTCGATCATCGCGCGCACCAGCGGCCGGCGACGAACGCGCGCGTACCAGGCGATCGCCGCCAGGTGCAGGACGATCAGTGCGATCAGCACGTAGCGGTTGACCAGGTGCACCCCGGTGAGCATCTGGCTCGTCGCGTTCGAGACGCTGTCCTTCAGCGGTCCGTCCCACAGGATGTCGTCGCTGGCGAACAGCCCGGTGCCGGCCTGCAGCACGATCGAGGCCAGCATCGCGTAGGTCGACAGCGCGCCCAGCGGTCCGTGGCCCACGTCTTCGGCGGGCGCGCTCCCGGCGCGCAGCCGGCGCCACGCGGCCGCCGGATTCGGCGGAAAGCTGGCGAAGCGCGCATAGCGCGGACCGACGAAGCCCCAGGCCAGGCGAAAGAGCGCGAGCGCGAGGATCGCGTAGCCGAAGCGGAAGTGCCAGGCGAAGGCGTTGCCGCCGATCTTCGCCGACACGACCGAAGCGACGATGCACGCGGCGAGCGCCCAGTGAAAGAGGCGCGTGGGGAGATCCCAGACGCGGATTCGCAGGGGCTGCGAAGCCGTGCCGGCCGCGGCGCGCGGGTCGAAGCCGGGCAGGGCGCTCACGGCAGCTCCGGCTGGCCGTCGTCCTTGCGCTTGACCGGCTTGACGAGGTCTTCGCGCTTGACGCCGAGCCACATCGCGATGGCCGCCGCGACGAACACCGACGAGTAGATGCCGAACAGGATCCCGATGGTGAGCGCCACCGCGAAGTAGTGCAGGGTGGGGCCGCCGAAGATCAGCATCGACAGCACCATGACCTGCGTGGAGCCGTGCGTGATGATCGTGCGCGAGATCGTGCTGGTGATTGCCTTGTCGATCAGGTGCGGCGTGTCGAGCTTGCGGATCTTGCGGAAGTACTCGCGGATCCGGTCGAAGATGATCACCGACTCGTTGACCGAGTAGCCGAGCACGGCGAGCACCGCGGCGAGCACCGACAGCGAGAACTCCCACTGGAAGGCGGCGAAGAAGCCCAGGATGATGATGACGTCGTGCAGGTTCGCGATGATGGCGGCGACGGCGAACTTCCACTCGAAGCGGATCGACAGGTAGAGGATGATGCCGACGACGACGAACAGCAGCGCCATCGCGCCGTCGCTGAACAGTTCCTTCCCCACCTGCGGACCGACGAACTCCACGCGCTGCAGCGCCGCGTTCGCGTCGTCGGCCTTCAGCGCCGCCATCACCTCGTTGCTCTGCTCGGTGTAGCTCTTGCCGCTGCCTTCGGCGCTGGGCAGCCGGATGAGCACGTCGTGCGAGGTGCCGAAGTTCTGCACCTGGGCGTCGGCGTAGCCGAGCCTGCCGATCGTCGAGCGGATCTTCGGCAGGTCGGCGCTGTCGCCGTAGTGCACCTCCATCACGGTGCCGCCGGTGAATTCCACCGAAAGGTGCAGCCCGCGCGTGACGAGGAAGAACACCGCGAGCAGGAACATCACGATCGAGATCGCGTTCAGGATGCGCGCGTGGCGCATGAACGGGATGTCGCGGTGGATGCGGAAGAACTCCATCTGCCGCTCCTAGCCGTGGCGCGCCGACGCCCGGGCGGCGGTGGGGGGCCTCCACACCTGCCCGACCGAGACCTTCGCGAGCTTGCGCCGGCGCCCGTACCAGAGGTTGACCAGCCCGCGCGAGAAGAACACCGCCGAGAACATCGAGGTGAGCAGCCCCAGCACGTGCACGACGGCGAAGCCGCGCACCGGCCCGGAGCCGAAGATGAGCAGCGCGACGCCGGCGATCATCGACGTGACGTTCGAGTCGAGGATGGTGGCCCACGCGTGCTCGTAGCCGGCGGAGATCGCCGCCTGCGGCGTGGCGCCGTTGCGCAGCTCCTCGCGCACGCGCTCGTTGATCAGCACGCGCGATGGCCGCGATGCCGGGCAGCGTGAGCGTGGCCTGCAGCAGCGACAGCAGCGCGATCAGCAGCAGCAGGTTCACCGACAGCGCGATCGCCGAGACCAGGCCGAAGAAATGGTAGTAGAGGACCATGAAGACGGCGATCGTCAGGAAGCCCCACAGCGTGGAGTGGAAGCCCTGCCGGATGTTGTCGGCGCCCAGGCTCGGGCCGATCGTGCGCTCCTCGATGATCTCCATCGGCGCGGCGAGCGAGCCCGCGCGCAGCAGCAGCGCGACGTCGTTGGCCTCCTGCGTGGTCATGCTGCCGGAGATCTGCACGCGTCCGCCGGCGATCTCGCTGCGGATGACCGGCGCGGTGACCACCTCGCCCTTGCCGCGCTCGACGAGGACGATCGCCATGCGCCGGCCGATGTTCTCGCGCGTGACGTCGCGGAAGATGCGCGCGCCTTTCGCGTCGAGCGTCAGGTGCACGGCCGGCTCGTGCGTCTGCCCGTCGAAACCGGCCTGCGCGTCGTTCAGGTTCGCGCCGGTGAGGATCACCTGCTTGCGCAGCAGGATCGGCTGCCCGCCGCGTTCGGTGAAGCGTTCGCAGCCGAAGGGGACGGTGCCGGCGGCCAGCGCGCTCAGCTCTTCGGGCGACTCGCACACCATGCGCACTTCGAGCGTGGCGGTGCGCCCGAGGATGTCCTTCGCCTTCGCGGTGTCCTGCACGCCGGGCAGCTGCACGACGACGCGGTCGGGACCCTGCTGCTGGATCACCGGTTCGGAGACGCCCAGCTCGTTGATGCGGTTGCTCAGCGTGGTGATGTTCTGGTGGACGGCGTTCTGCTGCACGCGAGCCGCGGCGTCTTCGCGGAAGCGCGCGACGAGCTTCGGCTCGCCGCCGTCGCTGGGGGCGAGCACCAGCTCGGGCGAGGTATCGGCGATCACGGCGCGCGCGCGTTCGCGCGTTTCGGCGTCGCGGAAGCGGATTTCGATCGTGTCGCCGACGCGATCGATGCCGGCGTGGCGGATGTTGCGGTCGCGCAGCTGCGTGCGGATGTCGCTCGCCAGTCCGTCCATGCGCTTGGCGAGCGCCTCCTTCATGTCGACCTGCAGCAGGAAGTGGACGCCGCCGCGCAGGTCCAGGCCCAGGTACATCGGCAGCGCGTGCAGCGCCGTGAGCCAGCGCGGCGTGTCGGACAGCAGGTTCAGCGCAACGATCCACGACGGGTCTTCGGGATCGGGGTTCAGGGCGCGGGCGACGGTGTCCTTGGCGCGCAGCTGCAGGTCGGTGCTGGCGAAGCGGGCCTTCACCGAGTTGCCGTCGAAGAACAGGCCCGTGCTCTCGATACCCGCCTTCGAAAGGATGTCGCCGACCCGGCCGACCATCGAGTCGTCGATCTTCTGCGTGGCCTTGGCGCTGGAGACCTGGATGGCCGGCGCTTCGCCGAAGAAGTTGGGCAGCGTGTACAGCAGGCCGAAGACCAGCGACAGCGCCAGGATGACGTATTTCCAGACCGGGTAGCGGTTCATGGGGCTCCGCTCAGGCGCCTGGCACGCGGGGTTCGTTCACGCGTTCAGATGGCCTTGATCGTTCCGTTGGGGAGCAGTGTCTGCACGGCCGCCTTCTGGAAGTTCATCTCGATGGGAGCGTCGCCGCCCTTTCCCTCGGGAGTACGCGCGACCTCGATCGTGACGTAGCTCTCGCCGACCTTGGTGACGCGACCGATCAGCCCGCCCGAGGTGACGACCTCGTCGCCGCGCTTGAGCGCCTCGAGCATCGTCTTGTGCTCTTTCGCGCGCTTCATCTGCGGCCGGATCATCAGGAAATACAGCACGACGAACATCAGGATGATCGGCAGGAAGCCGACGATCTGCTGTTCGGTCGAGCCAGCGGACTGGGCGTAGGCTGGCGAGATGAGCACGAGGCATCTCCGGAAGTGAACCGCGAATTATAGCAACGGCGCTCCCGGGGAACGCGGCACGCTTTGCCCCGGGCTCAGCTCAGCCCACGCCCCGCTTTCGTCCTTCGGCGAATTCGGCCCTGAAGCTTTCGAAGCGGCCGGCGCCGATCGCCGCGCGCATCGATCGCATCAGCTGCAGGTAGTAGTGCAGGTTGTGGATCGTCGCGAGGCGCGCGCCGAGGATCTCGTTGACCTTCTGCAGATGGTGCAGGTACGCGCGCGAGAAGCGGCTGCACGCGTAGCACGGGCAGCGCTCGTCGATCGGGCGCTCGTCGGAGCGGTAGCGCGCATTGCGCAGCTTCAGGTCGCCCCACTGCGTGAACAGCCACCCGTTGCGCGCGTTGCGCGTGGGCAGGACGCAGTCGAAGAGATCGATTCCGGCCGCCACGCCGGCGACGAGGTCCTCCGGCGTGCCCACGCCCATCAGGTAGCGCGGCGCGCGCTCGGGAAGGCGCGGGGCGGTGTGCGCGAGCACGCGCAGCATCTCCTCCTTCGGCTCTCCTACCGACAGGCCGCCGATCGCGTAGCCGTCGAAGCCGATGTCGACCAGTCCGGCCAGCGACTCGTCGCGCAGCGCCTCGTGCATGCCGCCCTGGACGATGCCGAACAGCGCGTTGCCGGCGCCGGCGCGGGTTCCGGCAACTGAGGCGCGCAGCGAGTCCCAGGCGTCGCGCGAGCGGCGCGCCCAGCGAAGGCTCAGCCGCATCGAAGAGGCCGCCTCGTCGAAGGAGGTCGGCACGCCGTCGCGCTCGTAGGGCGTGCATTCGTCGAAGATCATCGCCACGTCGGAATCGAGCGCGTGCTGGATCCGCATCGACGTCTCGGGCGTGAGGAACAGCCGGTCGCCGTTCACCGGCGAGGCGAAGCGCACGCCTTCTTCGGAGATGCGGCGCAACGCCCCCAGGCTCCACACCTGGAAGCCGCCGGAGTCGGTGAGGATCGGCCGCTCCCAGCCGATGAAGCGATGCAGCCCGCCGAAGCGGGCGATCGTCTCGAGCCCCGGGCGCAGCCACAGGTGGAAGGTGTTGCCGAGGAGGATGCGCGCGCCGATCTCCTCGAGTTCGCGCGGCGACATCGCCTTCACGGCGCCGTAGGTGCCCACGGGCATGAAGATCGGCGTTTCGACGACGCCGTGCGGCAGGTGCAGGCGGGCGCAGCGGGCCTGTCCGTCCCGGTGCAGCAACTCGAATTCGGGCATCGCGCGATTATCGCCGCCGCAGGCCTCGGCGCCGCGCCGACGCATCGGCGCCGTGCATCAAGCGCCGCTGCATCAATCCTCGCAGCGCTCGAGCAGCATCGCGTCGCCGTAGCTGAAGAAGCGGTAGCGCCGCGCGATCGCGTGCGCGTAGGCGGCGCGCACCCGATCGACGCCGGCGAAGGCGCTCACCAGCATCAGCAGCGTCGAGCGCGGCAGGTGGAAGTTCGTCAGCAGCCGATCGACGACGCGGAAGCGGTAGCCGGGCGTCACGAACAGGCTCGTCTCGCCGCTGCCCGCGGCGACGCGCCCCTGGGCATCGGCGGCGCGACCCCGCGGGTCGGCGGCCGACTCGAGCGTGCGCAGCGACGTCGTGCCGACGGCGACGATGCGCGAGCCGCGGTCGCGTGCCTCGTCGATCGCGCGCGCGGTGGCTTCGGGAACGTGGAAGCGCTCGGCGTGCATCCGGTGCTGCGACAGGTCGTCGACGCGCACCGGCTGGAAGGTGCCCGCGCCGACGTGCAAGGTGACGAAGGCCGCGCGCACGCCGCGCTCGCGCAACTGCTGCAGCATCGTCTCGTCGAAATGCAGCCCGGCGGTCGGCGCCGCGACCGATCCGGGCTCGCGTGCGTAGACGGTCTGGTAACGCTCCTCGTCGGCGGCTTCGGGGGCGCGCCCGATGTACGGCGGCAGCGGCAGCGCGCCCTCGCGCTGCAGGCACGCGTGCACGTCGTCGTCGAAGCGCAGCCGCCAGAACCCGTCCTCGCGCGCGAGCACCGTGGCGCCGCTCGTGCGCCATTGCAGGCGCGTGCCCGGCCGGGGCGGCTTGCTCGCGCGCAGCTGCACGAGCGCCTCGTGCGCGTCGAGCACGCGTTCGACGAGCGCCTCGACGCGCCCGCCGCTGTCCTTCGTCCCGTGCAGGCGGGCGCGGATCACGCGCGTGTCGTTGAAGACGAGCAGGTCGCCGGGCGCGATCAGCGTCGGCAGATCGCGGAAGCGGAGATCGGCGAGCGAATCGCGCGCCACGTGCAGCAGGCGCGAGTCGGCCCGGTGTTCGCCCGGGCGCTGCGCGATCAGCTCGGGGGGGAGTGCGAAGTCGAAGTCACTGAGGCGCATCGGCCCGGATTGTAGGATCGTCGGCGCCGGGCTGCGTTCCGGGCTGCTGCGTGGGCGGCGCTTCGCGATTCGCGCGCTGTTTCGACGGGCCCGCCGTGCGCATCAGGTTGTGCAGGGTGTTCACCAGCGCCACGTGCGAGAAGGCCTGCGGGAAGTTGCCGCACAGCCGATGCGCGCGCGGGTCGTATTCCTCGGCGAGCAGCCCGAGGTCGTTGCGCACCGAAAGCAGCCGTTCGAAGAGCGCGTTCGCGTCGTCCAGCCGCCCGAGCAGCACGTAGGCGTCGACCAGCCAGAAGCTGCACGGCAGGAAGGCGCCCTCGCCGCCGCCCACGCCGTCGTCGACGTCCTCGGGCCGGTAGCGCAGCACGAAGCCGTCGCGCAGCAGTTCGCGCTCGATCGCCCGTACGGTGCCGGCGTAGCGCTCGTCCTCCGGGTCGACGAAGCCGGTTTCGGCGACGAGCAGCAGCGAGGCGTCGAGCGCCCGGCCGTCGTAATGCTGGACGAAGGTGTTGCGCTCGCGATCGAAGCCGCGTTCGAGGATCTGCGTGCGGATCTGCTCGCGGATCGAGCGCCAGCGATCGAGCGGCCCGTCGAGGCCGAAATCCTCGACCGCCTTCGTGGCGCGATCGAAGGCCACCCAGCACATCAGCTTCGAGTAGGTGAAATGCCGCGGCGGGCCGCGCACTTCCCAGATGCCGCGGTCGGGCTCGCGCCACTTGCGCTCGAGCGTCGCCAGCAACGCGCGCTGCAGCTTCCACGCTTCGTCGCCCCAGTCGAGCTGCGAGCGCCGGCTCGCATGGGCGACGTCCATCAGCTCGCCGTAGACGTCGAGCTGCAGCTGGTCGTGCGCGGCGTTGCCGACGCGCACCGGGCGGCTGCCGGCGTAGCCGGGCAGCCAGGGCAGCTCGAATTCGGTCAGTCGGCGCTCGCCGGCCAGCCCGTACATGATCTGCATCTGCTCGGGGTCTCCGGCGCTCGCGCGCAGCATCCACTGGCGGAAGGACTGCGCCTCGTCGAAATAGCCCGAGTTCAGCAGCGCGTACAGCGTCATCGTCGCGTCGCGGATCCAGCAGTAGCGGTAGTCCCAGTTGCGCGAGCCGCCGAAATCCTCGGGCAACGACGTGGTCGGCGCGGCGACGAGCCCGCCGGTGGGGCGGTGGCTGAGCGCCTTCAGCGTGATCAGCGAGCGCAGCACGGCGTCCTTCCAGCGCTGCGGCGCGTCCTGCGGAAGCGTGCAGCGATCGCACCAGGCGCGCCAGCGGGCGGCGGTGCTCTCGAGGAGCGAGGTCCGGTCGTCGACGAAGGAGGCCGTGCGGTGCGACGGGTGGTACGAGAGCGTGAACGGGACCGACGCGCCCGCTTCGATCTCGAAGCAGGCGCTCGTGCGCATCGCTTCGTTCGTCAGCGCCACCGGCGTGACCAGCTCGATCGCGTCGGGCCCGGCGACCGCGCGCAGTCCGTAGTCGCGCCGGCGCACCCACGGAACCGTGCGGCCGTAGCCGAAGCGCAGGACGAGGTCCATCGAAACGGTGGGCCGGCCCGACTCGCCGCGCACGAGCCGCACCAGCTCCACCTTGCGGTCGTCGTCGCCGAAGGGCAGGAAGTCGGTGACCGAGAACGCGCCCTTCGAGGTCTCGAAGCGCGTCTCGACGATGGCGGTGGCCGGCAGGTAGCGGCGCGTGGCCTTGCTCCCGTCTTCCTGCGGACCGATGCGCCAGCGCCCGTGTTCGGGGCCGCCGAGCAGCGCGGCGAAGCAGGCGTCGGAATCGAAGCGCGGCAGGCACAGCCAGTCGATCGAGCCGTCGCGCGCGACGAGCGCGGCGGTGAGCAGGTTGCCGATCAGCGCGTAGTCCTCGATCGGCTTGCGGGGCGATGCGGGGGAATCGGGCGGCACGGCCCATGTTCGCGCCGGGCCGGCGCCGGCCTCGCGCTTGCCCCTTCCCGCGCCGCGCACTTCGCGTGCAGTGGTGCCGGCGGTCGGAGTCGAACCGACACGGGTGATTAGCCCGGGGGATTTTGAGTCCCCTGCGTATACCAGTTTCGCCACGCCGGCCGGGCTGGGCAGGTCGTGAGTCTAAACGGATTCCCGCCGCACGAAGCGGAGCGAAACCTTGACCCAGGTCTCTTGCGAACGCTTCTCATTTCTATTATCGTCCGCCCCTATGCCTGCCGGGCAGGCGATCGTCTCGGCCTTCCGATGTTTCGAACCACCCTCTCCGCATTCCTGTCGGCGGCGCTGCTCGCGGTCGTGCCCCTGTCGTCGACCGCCCAGCCGGTCGTGAACGTCTATTCGGCGCGTCATTACCAGACCGACGAGGCGCTGTACGCCGACTTCACGAAGCAGACCGGCATTCGGGTCAACCGCATCGAAGCCGGCGACGAGGCGCTGCTCGAGCGGCTGCGCAACGAGGGAGCGAACAGTCCCGCCGACGTGCTGCTGCTGGTCGACGCGGCCCGGCTGTGGAAGGCGCAGGCCGAAGGCCTGTTCCAGCCGATCCGCTCGCCGCTGCTGGAGGAGCGCATCCCGCCGACGAGGCGCAGCGCCGACGACGGCAACGGCAGCCAGTGGTTCGGCATGTCGGCGCGCGCGCGCGTGATCGTCTACAACAAGGTCAAGGTCGACGCGTCGCTCGTGCAGAACTACGAGGATCTCGCGCGTCCGGAATTGAAGGGCCTGGTGTGCACCCGCTCGGGCGCGCACCCGTACATGCTGTCGCTGATCGCCGCGATGTCCGAGCATCTCGGCGAGGCGAGGGCCGAGGAATGGGCGCGCGGCGTCGTGGCCAATTTCGCGCGCTCGCCGCGCGGCGGCGACACCGACCAGATCCGCGCGGTCGCCAGCGGCGAATGCGGCGTGGCGCTGACCAACACCTACTATCTCGTGCGGCTGCTGCGCTCGCGCGGCGAAGACCAGGAAGTCGCTTCGCGCGTCGGCATGGTCTGGCCGAACCAGAAGAGCTTCGGCACGCATGTCAACGTCGCCGGCGCCGGCGTCGCGAAGCACGCGCCGAATCGCGAGAACGCGATCCGCTTCGTCGAGTACCTGGCGAGCGACTCGGCGCAGCGTTACTTCGCCTCCGGCAACAACGAATGGCCGGTGGTCGCCGGTGTGGACAGCGGCAACCGTGCGCTCGAATCGCTCGGCAGGTTCAAGGCCGACGAGCTGCCGATCGAGGCAGTCGGCCGCGGCCAGGCGAGCGCGGCCCGGATCATCGATCGCAGCGGCTGGCGGTGAACGCGGCGCCCTTCGTCGCCCCGCCGCGCGCTGGGTTCGCCGCGCCTGCGCCGGGCAGCGCTTCGCCGGCCGTCCCCGCGCCGCCGGAAGTCGAAGCGCAGCGCGTCCCGGTCAGCGTTGCCGCGATCGAGCCGCTGAGTCCGGCGGCGCGCCGTGCCGTGGCGGTCGCGATGATCGCGCTGCACGCCGTCGTCCTCTGGGCACTGCTGCAGATGCGTACCGTGCGCGAGGCGGTCGGCGAAGTCGCGCCGATCGTCGTCGACTTCATCGTTCCACCGGCGCCGCCGAAGCGCGAGGCCGCGCCGCCTCCGCCGCCCGCTCCCCCCGAGCCGGTGCAGGCGCCGCCTCCGCAGCCCGCGCCGCCGGAGCCGGTGCAGGCGCCGCCGCCTCCGAAGCCGGTGGTCACGGTGAAGCCCAAGCCGGCGAAGCCGAAGCCGGCCTACGTCGCACCGCCCCCGCCTGCGCCGAAGCCCGCGCCGGCGGTGCAGGCCGAGCCGCAGCCGG
>QEVN01000107.1 GCA_003576795.1 Burkholderiales bacterium | reverse complement strand
TAGCGTCGCAGCCAGTCGAACATGCGCATCCGCCCCGGGATCGCCAGCGCGGCCCCCAGCGGACACAGGTAGCGGCAGAAGAAGCGCTCCACGAACAGCCCCGCCGCCAGCAGCGCCAGCGCGAAGGCCACGAACCACCACTCGCGCACGAAGCGCAGCACGATCGCCGTCTTGAACGGCTCGATCTCCGCCAGCCGCTCGGCCCAGATCAGCGAGCCGAGCGAGACGCCGAACAGCCCGAGGAACACGATGTACTTGATCGGCCACAGCCGCTCGTGCACGCCCCAGGGGATCTTCAGCTGCGGGACGTGCCGAACGGGCACAGCCAGCCGCAGAACGGTCCGCGTCCCCAGAACAGCAGCCCCGCCGCCACCGCGCACCACAGGACGAAGATCAGCGGGTCGACGAGGAACGACTCCCACAGGAAGCCGGTGCGCAGCGAACTGGTGAACGTCAGCACGTTGACCACCGACAGCTGCGCCTGCGCGATCCAGCCCAGCCAGAACAGCGTCACCGCCAGGAACACGAGCCGGATGCGATCGAAGGCTTTCTCGTGCGGAACGATCAGGTTCTGGAAGAAGAAGATGATCGTCAGCGCGCCGAGCATGATCACCAGCACGGCGATCCCCGCGATCCGGCTCTCCCAGATGCGACGCCACAGCGGAGCTTCGTCGGCTTCGTCCGCTGCCGCGGCCGCCGCTTCGCGGGCGGATGCGATTTCAGCCGGCGAGGCGGAAGGCGTGACCGCAGGTTGGCCCGCGGCTCCCGGCGTCCCCGCGGCCGCCGGTGCCGCAACGCTCGAAGGCGCGGTCGAGCCTGCCGCCGCAGCCTCCGCCTGCGGCGGCGCGGACGCCGGCGCCGGCGCTGCCCGGGTGTACCGCTCGGGCAGCGCATACGGCAGCGAGAACGAGACGAAGGCCTGGTCGAGCGCGCCCGTCTGCCGTTGCACCAGCAGCTGCAGGCGCCACGGAGCGACCGGGTCGAACTCCGCGCCTTCGGGCACCGCGAACACGCCGATCTCGCGCAGGTCGGGCGCATCGGGAGCGACGATCCGCCCGACGCGCAGATGATGACGATCCCAGAAGCGGATGGTCTCGACCCCCTGGACCAGCGCGATCCGGTCGAAGATGCCGCCGCGCACCCACGCCGATCCCTTGAAGGAATACGGGCCGCTGGCGGCGACGAGCACCGCCTGCTGCCCCGGGGCGAGCCGGCTCCGCAGATCGGCGTATTCGCGCGGATCGAGCAGGCTGCGGGCGATCGCCGGCTGCGAAACCAGCGTGACGTAGAGGTCGATGAACACGGCGTTCGGGTCGCCCGTCTGCGTGAGCTTCGCCGCGTCGGCGTTTCCCGATTCCGTGAAGGCGCGCGTCACGTCGCCGACGGTGACGCGCAGGTGCGCGATCGCGCCCTGCCTGCGCAGCGTCTTCCAGTCGGTGACGGTGCCTGCCTCGGGGTCGACCACGCGGGCGTTCGCGCGGGCGGTCGGCGGGGCGCTCGCCGCCCGGTCCCCGGCAGCGCCGGAAGCCGCGGCGCCCGATGCAGTTGCCGAAGCCGCCGCGCCCGATGCGCCGACCGCATTCGGCGCAGCCGGAGGCGCGACCCCGGTGCCCAGTTGCAGCCGTCGCGCGACGCGATTCGCCGAGCGAACGACCGATTCGCCGAGAATCAACACGGTGGCCGTCGCGCCGCTGACGATGTCGGCCTTCGGCGGACCGCTGCCCGCGGCGCGGGCACGCACCGGGTTGAAGCCGAGATAGCTGTTCAACGACTGGACGATCCGCTTCTCCGGCACGCCGACCATCAGGATCGGCTCGCTGTGCTGGACGATCTTCAGGCCGACGATCGTCCCGTCGTTGTCGAGCGCGACGACGACGTGGATCGGCTTGCTCGAATAGCCGCGCGAATCGACGAAATCGGAATTGAGATAGGCGAAGCCGACGCGCTCGTTTCCGCGGAACACCGGCGCAACCGGCGGACTGCCCTGCACCGGACCGAAACGGTCGGCGCCCGGGAGCACGTCTGCCGCGGTCAGCCGGGAAAGGAACGAATCGAGCAGCGCGGGCCGGTTCTGCGCGAAAACCGGGCCGCAGGCTGCAGCGACCCAGAGGAGGGTCGCCCACACAGCGAACGTGACGAGCCGCCGGCGATTCGGGCCTGGCACCGCAGTAATCTGGGGGTTCATGAGAGCGCCGCCAGTATAAGTCGGCCCGGAACGCGCTCGGCGCCCCGCCGAGGATCAGGCGTCGGGCAGCGTTCCGAGGCTGCCGTCGGCGCGCAGCAGCCATGCGCGCGCCGGCGGATGGGCCGCGAGCAGCGCGGCGCCTGCCGCGGGCTCGACGACCGACAGGGCGGTGGACAGGCCGTCGGCGATCGTCGCGCGCGGCGCCGCGACGGAGACCTGCGCGTAGCGGTTCGCGCTTCGGCCGGTGTGCGGATCGAACAGATGATGCACGCGCGGATCGGGGCCGAAGCGCGTGCCGGCGCCGGCCGAGGTGGCGAGCGCGGCAACCTGCCCGGAACCCTCGCCCATCGCCAGCTCGAAGAGGACGCGCGACGGCCGCTCGGGATCGACGACCGCTGCCGTCCACGCCCGCCCGTCGGCGCGCCGGCCGGCGGCGCGCGCCTCGCCCAGATCGATCGCCACGCCGGGGAAGCCGTCGTCGCGCAGCCGAGCGGCGATGCGGTCGGTGACGTAGCCCTGTGCGATGCCGTTCAGCGTGATGCCCATGCCGCGCGCGCCGAGCGCGATGCGCCGCGAATCGACGTCGACGCGACGATGGCCGACGCTTCGCAGCACGCGCGCGATCGCGTCGCTGCCCGGACCCGCAGGGTCGGCCCCCGGCGAACGGAAATGCGCTTCGTACAGGCGATACAGCGGCTGGATCGTGGGATCGAAGGCTCCGTCGCTCGCCCGCGCAAGGGCGAGCGACGCCGACAGCAGCTCGACCAGTTCGACGGGCGGGTCGAGGAGTTCCGCCGCCTCGTTCAGGCGCGACAACGCGGAATCGGGGCGGTACAGGCTGAAGATGCGCTCGAGCCGCTCGATCTCGTCGATGCACTGGCCGAGCACGCGCAGCGCGTGCGCGCGATCTTCGTGCACCAGCGTCATCGACGCGACCGCGCCGAGCGCGGTGCCCTTCCAGACGACCGGCTCCGGCGCGCGGCCGGCGACGGCCGGGCCGACGGGCAACCCGGCGCAGGCAGCCGATGCGCCGATCACCGACAGGAAACGCCTGCGCGAAGCAGATACCGGTTTCATTCCTCTCCCCGTTCGTCGATGAAGCGTACTCGCTTGCGCCTCGCCAGGCTCGCTCAATGACCCGGCGTCGTGCCCGTCGCGTCCGTCGCGTCCGTCGCGCTGGCCGCGCCGACCGCGCCGAACACGTAGTCGTCCGGAATCTCGTCCAGCCGCGCGATGCGTCCGCCGTGCCGCGCGACGAAAGCCTGCGCCACGCTCTCGCGCGAAAAAGGGATCGCCTCGGGCGCGCCCATGCCGCCCGCCCGCTCACTGCCGATGACGAACCAGGCATCGCGCGGATCGACCCAGGCGCCCGGCTCCGGCTGCGCCCAGTTCTGCGCGCGCGCCATGTCGTTGACGTACACCGCCGCGATGTCGCGCGGCTCCTCGGGCAGGCGCAGGAACGCGAGCGTGTCGCGCACCGACGAGAACCACAACGGCGACTCGCGTCCGGCGAGAAGGACCTGGCCCTTCGGCCCTTCGTGGTCGACGAGCAGCATTCCGCAGTAGTAGCCGGTGGCCTCGGCGAGCACCTCGTTCGGCGAAGGCGGCTGCGCCGAGGGCTGCGTCCGCTCGCAGCCCACGAGCAGGGAGGCGCACGCGAGGATCGCAAGCGCCAGCGAGAGATCCAGCGCACGCGCGTACGCCTTCGCGCGAAGGCGGCCGAAGGCGATCGACGGCGTCGGCATGCGCATCCTCACACCGCCCTGCGGCGAAACGCCGCCACGGCCGCGATCGTCGGAGCGACGACCCACGCGACCAGCGCGGCGAGCAGCGTGCCGACCGGAAGCCGGCTCGCGTCGCCCGGCCCGGCCATCCCGCTGTAGACCGAGACGGTGTCGCTGGCGCTCATGTTGAGCAGCCGATAGGCGTCGGCGGGATCGAGCAGCAGCAATACGTCCAGCGTCGCGCGCCCGATCGTGCGCCCCTGGTCGGCGACCAGCAGGCCGAGCAGCGCCGTGTCGTACAGCAGCACGAAGAACAGCCACAGGCCGACGGCGATGCCGGCTGCGGTGGCGCGCTCCCGCACCAGCGTGCTCGCCAGGCAGCCGAGCGCGACGAAGCTCGCTCCGAGCAGGATCGACGTGCCGACCATCGCGGCGAAGGCACCCCACGCCGGCTGCACCGGAGCGCGCACCTGCCAGAGCGCCACCCCGGCGGCGCCGTAGCCGACGATGGTGGCGACGCCGAGAATCGTCGTCTGGCCGAGGATCTTGCCGACGACGACCTGCCAGCGCGCGACCGGATACGACAGCAGCAGCGCCAGCGTTCCGCGCTCGTGCTCGCCGACGATCGCATCGAAGGACAGCATCAACGCGATCAGCGGAACGAGCAGCATCGTGAGCGACGACAGGCTCACGACGACGACGGCGAGCGGATCGGTCTTCACGACGCCGGTGGGCGCGCTGCCGAGCAGCGCGATCGACAGCGCGAGCGCGGCGAGCAGCACCGTGGTGGCCACCGCCCAGCGGTTGCGCATCCCGATGCGCAATTCGTGCGCGGCGATCGTCATCACGTTCACGTCGGCACCCCCTCGGCGGCGCTCGCGTCGATCCATTCGCGATACAGCTGCTGCAGGCCGGGCGCCTCGATCTCGACGTCCTCCACCAGTGCGCCGAGCGAGCCGATCGCGCGCAGCACCGGCATCTTCGCGTCGATCGGCGCGAGCAGCGTCAGCGACGCGGCGTCGCGCTCGATGCAGCGCGCCGCTTCCGGCATCCGCGAGAGCACGCTCGCCGTCGCGCGATCGCGCACGCGCAGCCGCAGGCGCAACTGCGCGCCCGCGCCGCGGCGCAATTCCTCGAGCGAACCGGCGGCCACCAGGCGGCCGCCGTGCACGATCGCCGCCCGATCGACCCGGCGCTCGATCTCCTCGAGCGCGTGCGTCGACACGAGCACCGTCGCGCCGCTCGCACGCAGCTCGTCGATCGTCTGGTAGACCTCGGCGCGCGAATCGGGGTCGAGCCCGCTGGTGGGCTCGTCGAACAGCAGCAGGCGCGGCTCGCCGATCAGCGCCTGTGCGATACCCAGCCGCTGTCGCATTCCCTTCGAGTAGGTCGCCACTCGCCGATCGGCGGCATGCGCGATGCCGACCCGCTCGAGCAGCGCATCGTTGCCGCGCGGCGGCAGGCCCTTCAGTCGCGCGTAGAACGCCATCGACTCGCGCGCGGTGAGCGCGCCGTGGAAGGCGACGTTCTCGGGCAGGAAGCCGAGCGCGCGCCGTGCCGAGGTTCCGCGCGCCCCGGCCGGATCCACGCCCAGCACGCGCACGGTACCCGCATCGGGTCGCACGAGGCCGAGCATCAGCTTGATCAGCGTCGTCTTGCCCGCGCCGTTGTGCCCGACGAGCGCCGTCGCCTCGCCGGCCCGCAGCGCGAGCGAGACGTCGCGCACGGCGGTGACCGCGCCGTAGCGCTTCGTCGCGCCGCTCCATTCGGCGACCGTCATCCCGGCGCCTCGTCGGGCCCTGCCGGCACCCGCGGAGGACGCATCAGCGGCGCGCTGTCGACGACGCCGCCCGGGTACAGCGCGGGGAAGCGCGCCTGCGCCCAGCGCACCATCTGCACCGCCGGGCTGTTCAGCAGCGCCTTGGCCGCCGGCAGCGTCCACAGCACCTCGTCCATCACGTCGTTGGGCCGGTACGGGCGGTCGGCGACGCCGTCGCCGTCGAGATCGAAGGCCGGGTTGTCGCTCCAGTAGTTGCCGCGTCCGTCGTGCGCCCAGTCGACGAAGCGCGTGCCGACGTACTTGACCTGCACGCGATTGGCGACGAAGGCGTTGCCGGTCATCGTGTTGCCGTCGGAGCCGGCGGTGAAGTGGATGCCGATCGGACAGCGCTCGAACCAGTTCTCGCGCAGCTCGTTGCGCGTCGCGTTGTAGACGAACACGCATTTCTCGCGGCCGTTGCGCACGACGTTGCCGACCACCTTCGACAGGTTCGTCGAGTGCAGCAGCAGCCCGTGGTCGCGATCGTCGTCGGAGACGTTGTCGCGGATCTCGAGCCGGTCGGAATACATGATCGCCCAGCCGACGTGGTTGCCGCGCGAGCGGTTGCCGACGATGCGGCTGTCGTGCGTGTACATGTAGTGGATCGCGAAGCGCAGCTGCGAGAACGTGTTGTTCGCGAAGACGTTGTCGCGGCTCGTCTTCACGAAGATTCCGTCGCGGCCCTTGCGGATCGTGTTGCCGATCACCTGCGCGCCGGGCGCGTTCCAGATCGACACGCCGTTGCCGGCTTCCGACAGGCGCAGGTCGGTGCGGCCGACGATCTCGTTGCCTTCGACGATCGAGCCGGCCGCGCCGTGCAGGTAGACGCCGAACAGGTTGCCGAGCAATCGGTTGCCGCGCACCACCGCGCGCCGGGCTTCGCGCGTGACGAGCACGGCCGAGTCCATCGCCGGCAGGTCGCTTCCCGAGCCGGTGATCTCGATGCCTTCCACGCGCACGTCGTCGGCCGAGATGGTGACGACGCTGCCGGAGCCCGGACCGGCCAGCACCGCACCGCTTTCGCCGACCAGCGCGAGCGGCCGGTCGATGCGCACCGGTCCGGCGTGCAGGCCCGGCGCGAGCCGGACGACGTCGCCGGGCTGCGCCGCGTCGACGAGCGCCTGCAACGAAACGCCGGGTTCGGCGCGGTACTCGGCGGCCTTCGCCGCAGCGCCGCAGCCGAACGCCGCCGCGAACAGCACGCAGGCGGCGCGCATCGTCGCGTGCCTCGAAGCGCCCGCGCCTTCGCCGCTACGCACGCTCGACCATCATGCGCCCCTTCATCTCCATGTGCAGCGCGTGGCAGAACCATTGGCAGTAGTACCAGTAGACGCCGGGCCGATCGGCGACGAAGGTCACCGACGCGGTCGCCTGCGGGGCGACCTCCATCGCGATGCCGTAGTTGACGATCGTGAAGCCGTGCGTGAGGTCCTCGACCTGGTCGCGGTTCGTCACGTACACCGTCACCTCGTCGCCCTGCCTGACCTTGAATTCGGTCAGGCTGAACAGCGGAGCGGCGGAGAACATGTAGACGCGCACCTTGTTGCCGTCGCGGATCACGCTCGCCGCTTCCTCGAGCACGACGTTGTCGGCCTTCGCCTGCGCGACCGCGTCGGCGAACATCGGGTCGTCGCGCTTCCACAGGCTGACCGGATTGACCTTCGAGCGGTGGATGATCGTGGCGTCGTGCGGCTCGGCGAAGCTCGGCGAATCGTGCACGAGGATCATCTCCTCGCCCGAGATGTCGATCAGCTGGTCGCACTCGGGCTTCAGCGGCCCCACGTTCAGGAAGCGGTCCTTCGAGAACTTGTTCAGCGACAGCAGCCACTTGCCGTCGGCTTCCTTCGTCTGGCCCATCGACGTGTGGTTGTGGCCCGGCTGGTAATGCACGTCGAGCTTGTGGACGATCGGGTCGACGTCCTTGCCGGCGAAGGCGTCGATCGCCTTCTGGATGTTCCACTTGCAGATCTGGCTGTCGATGAACAGCGTCGTGTATGCGTTGCCGCGGCCGTCGAAGGCCGTGTGCAGGGGGCCCAGGCCCAGTTCGGGCTCGGCGACGACGCAGTCGCGCGGCTGGATCCTGTCTTCGAACAGATCGTCGAACCTGCGTACGTCGAACACGCTCACCGTCGGCGAGAGCTTGCCGTTGGCGACGACATGGATGCCGTCGGGCGCCGTGTTGATGCCGTGCGGACTGTTCGGAATCGGGATGTAGCGCGTGAACGGCGATCCGTGCCTGCCGTCGACGACCGGTACGCCGCCGATCGTCTTCGCCTTGCCGGCCTTCACCGCCTCCTCGATGCGCGCGAGGTTGAAGACGACGATCCAGTCCTGCTCGTTGGCGGTCATCTCGCCGAGCGTGAGACCTTCCTCGGAGTTGTAGCAGGTGGCGAACGCGTACTTGCCCTGGTAGTCGGCGTCGACGTTGTCGAGGTTGCCGTCGACCAGCACCTGCCACGCCACCTGCATCGTCTCGCCGTCCACCGCGGTGAAAATGCACTGGTACTTCTTGTGATCCTCGACGTCGCTGCCGTCGTTCGGGATCGGCGCACGCATCTCGCCGTTGCAGAACACGTAGCCGGTCTTCGGGTATTTCTGCACGCGCAGCCCGTGCACCGTCTGCTGGTTCGGCAGTTCGATGATCCTGTCGCACTTCATCACGTCGCAGCGCACGCGCGCCACGCGCGTGTTCGCCTTGTCGTTCATGAAGAGGTAGCGTCCGTCGTAGGTGCCGTCGGTGAACGACATGTGCGGATGGTGCAGGTCGCCGTTCAGATAGGTGCCGCCGCGGCTCTCGAGGTACTTGCGCGTCTGCGGCGTCAGGCCTTCGGTGAGCACCTTGCGGCTTTCGTTGGTCTGCCCCCAGCCGGTCGCGCTGCAGCGGTTGAACACCGGCACGCGCATCAGTTCGCGCATCGACGGCAGGCCCATGATGCGCAGCTCGCCGGCCTGGCCGCTGGAGAAGAAGACGTAGTACTCGTCGAGTTCGCCCGGTCCGACGTGCGTCTTCGCGATGGCGGCTTCGACGCCCGATGCCGAAGGGGCGGCCTTCGCCGGCGCCGCCGCGCCGGCCCCGCCCGCGGCATCGCCCTTCGCCGTCGGCTCGGCGCCCGGCTGCGGCGCGGCCTTCTCTTCCTCGCGCCCGCAGGCGGCGAGCACGGTGCCCAGTCCGGCGGCCGCGACGGCCTTCGCACTGCCGCCGAGCACCGCGCGACGCGCCGGATCGGCGAGACGCGACTTGCGATCTTCTTCTTTCATGACTCGAACTCCTGGTAGGAACACATCGATCGGATACGCGCCTCTCAGGCGCCGTCGCCTGCGCGACGATGAACGGTGACGGGCATCTCGGCGGCGGCGGCCGACGCCGCCGGTCGCGTCATCGCCTCGCGCTTCTCGCGCTTCAGGCGTCGCTGGATGCGCACCGGGCACTTGTGGTCGTGGTGGTACAGCACCTGGCAGTGCAGGCAGCTGATGCATTCGTTCGGGTTGATGTGCCCCTCCGGATGGATCGCCTCCACCGG
>QEVN01000106.1:8976-11354 GCA_003576795.1 Burkholderiales bacterium | reverse complement strand
CCCGGCCGTACACGAGGACCGTGATGCGATCGGCCAGCGAGAAGACGATGTCCATGTCGTGCTCGACCAGCAGGATCGTGTAGCGGCGCTTCAGCGTCGCCAGCAGTTGCGCCATCCGCCGCGATTCTTCGGCGCTCATCCCGGCCATCGGTTCGTCGAGCAGCAGCGTCGGCGCCTCGCGCGCGAGCACCATCGCCAGCTCGAGCTGGCGCTTCTCGCCGTGCGCGAGCTCGCTGACGCGAACCCCGGCCCGATGCGCGAGTCCTACGCGCGCGAGCGCCTCGCGTGCCGGCTCTCGCAGCCGTGGGTCGCTGCGCGCGTCGCGCCACATGCCGAATCCGCCCGGCAGGCGCGCCTGCACCGCCATCGCGACGTTGTCCTCGGCGTCGAACTCGGTGTAGAGCTGGCTGATCTGAAAGGAGCGCGCCAGGCCTGCCGATGCGCGGCGGTGCGCCGGCATCCGGGTGATCGTCTGCCCGCCGAGGACGATCTCGCCGGAGTCGGGAAACAGCTCGCCGCCGATCTGCGAGATCAGCGTCGTCTTGCCCGCGCCGTTCGGTCCGATCAGGGCATGCAGCTCGCCCGCCTCCACGACGAGGTCGACGTCCTGCGTCACGCGCAGCGCGCCGAAGGATCGGCACAGCTTCTGCAGCGCAAGCCGCATCGCGCTCAGCCCTCGCCGCCGCGGCCGGCGAGCAGCCCGTACAGGCCGCGCTTGCCGAACAGCACGACGAGCACCAGCACCGGGCCCATCAGCAGCATCCAGTGCTCGGTCCACGCGGTGAGCATCTGCTCCAGGCCGAGGAACACCGCCGCGCCCAGCACGGGCCCGAAGATCGTTCCCATCCCTCCGAGGATCACCATCGCCATCAACTCGCCCGACTTCTGCCAGGTCGCCATGTCGGGGCTGACGAACAGTGCGTAGTTCGCCCACAGCACGCCCGCCAGACCGGTTCCTGCGGCGGAAATCGTGAAGGCGGTCAGCGGATAACGCAGCGGGGCCAATCCCAGCGCAACGCTGCGCCGGCGATTCTGCTTCAGGCTGCGCAGCGCCATCCCGAAGCGCGAGCCGACGATCCGCCGGCACAGCCAGACCCAGACGACCAGCAGCGCGACGCACAGGTAGTAGAAGACGCGAGGGTCGCGCAGCGACATTCCGGCGAGCACGTTGCGGGAGTCGATCGCGAGTCCGTCGTCGCTGCCGTAGTACATCAGCCCGACGAGCAGGAAGTAGAACATCTGCCCGAAGGCCAGCGTGATCATGATGAACTGCACGCCGGAGGTGCGCAGCGACAGGAAGCCGACCGCCAGGCCTGCCAGCGCACAGGTGCCGACGGCGAGCGGCCACAGCACGAGGGCTTCGCCGGTGCCTGCCCAGCCGAAGAGTCCCGAGCCGTCGGCCGTATGGAACGCGACGATGCCGACCACGTAGCCGCCCAGCCCGAAAAAGGCGGCATGCCCGAAACTCACCAGCGCACCGTAACCGAGGATCAGGTCGAGACTCACCGCCGCGATCGCGTACACGACGAAGCGCGTGAACAGGCTGACCAGGAACGATTGGTCGAGCGCGTGCGCGAGGACGGGCACGAGCGCGAGCAGCACGAGACCGACGACGATCGGCCAGCGGGCGGGCGTGGCGCGCCGGGCGAACGCGCCCGCTGCGGGACCGGCCGCGACCGTCGTCGCCTGCGCATCGGCATCGATGGCGGAAGCGTCCCGCATCAGGCACGCGCGGGCAGAAGCCCGAAAGGCCGGAACAGCAGCACGAGCGCCATCAGGATGTAGGCGCTGGCGGAAATCAGGCTCGACGCGAGCGGATCCGCGAGTTGCGCCGGCAGGAATCCGGCGAGCAGCGACGGAACCCACGCGCGTCCG
The DNA here is from genome assembly GCA_003576795.1 of Burkholderiales bacterium. Classification (GTDB taxonomy): domain Bacteria; phylum Pseudomonadota; class Gammaproteobacteria; order Burkholderiales; family Burkholderiaceae_E; genus Zeimonas. The sequence goes on along the minus strand of QEVN01000106.1, from coordinate 9,479 downwards.
TAGGCGTCGCTCATGCCGACCAGGAACGAGCCGAGCAGCGCGCCGCGCACGGAGCCGACGCCGCCGATTACGATGACGACGAAGGCGGTGATCAGGATGCGCTCGCCCATGCCGATCTGCACGGCGAGCAGCGGCGCGGACATCGACGCGGCGAAACCGCACAGCAGCGCGCCGAGCACGAAGACGAGCAGGAAGACCCGGCGCACGTCCACGCCGAGCGCATCGACGATCTCGTGATCGTCGGCCCCCGCACGCACGAGCATGCCGATCGGGGTGCGCAGCAGCAGGAACCACAGCGCGAGCGCGACGATCGCCGCGGCGCCGATGAAGGCCAGGCGCATCGTGGGATAGGCAAGACCGGGCAGCAGCTCGATCGAGCCCCGCAGCATCGGCGGGATGTCCATGAACGGCGGGCTGCGTCCGAAGACGATCGTTGCCAGCTCGTTCGTGAAGAGCACCAGCCCGAGCGTGGCGAGCACCTGGTCGAGATGGTCGCGACGATA
>QEVN01000106.1:0-8971 GCA_003576795.1 Burkholderiales bacterium | reverse complement strand
GCGGCCGCCGCGCTCGCCGCGCAGAACGCCCCGACCATGTAGAACGAGCCGTGCGTCAGGTTGATGACGTTCATGATGCCGAACACGAGCGTCAGCCCGGCCGACAGCAGGAACAACAGCGCGCTGTACTGCACGCCGTTGAGGGTCTGCTCGACGAACAGCAGCATCGTTCGCGCAGGCCGAAGCGTTGCGGCGCGTCAGTGGCGATGCGTCAGTTGCCGTGCGGCGTCGGGGTCGTCATTGGACGCTCGCCATCGGGCATTGCGCTGCGTGCGGATCGACGTGGTCGGGCGCGATCACCTTCAGCGTCTTGTAGCCCAGCTTGCCGCCGGCGTCGGGCTCGACGTGCAGCAGGTACCAGTCCTGGATCGGGTGCTGGTTGTTGGCGAAGCGGAACTTGCCTCGCACCGACTGGATGTCGCCCTTGCGCAGCGCGGCGCGGAACGCGTCGCGCTTGCCCTCGATGTCGCCGCCGACCGCCTTCAGGCCGGTGCCGATCAGCCGCGCCGTGTCGTACGAGGTGGCCGCGTAGTCGGTGGGCAGGCGCCCGTAGGCCTTCACGAAGGCGTCGACGAAATGCCGGTTCGCCGGGTTGTCGAGGTCCGCGCTCCACGACGCGGTCAGGTAATAGCCGTTGCCCGCGTTGCCCGCGGCGGCCAGCATGCGGCGATCCATCGAGTAGATCGGCGTGAGCATCGGCACCGATTGCGACAGGCCCGAGTTCGCGTACTGCTTGGCGAGATTGATGCCGGCCCCGCCCGGATGGAACTGGAAGATCGCGTCGGGCTTCAGCTCGCGCAGGCGCGCGAGCTCCACCGAGAAGTCGGACTGGTCGAGCTTCGTGTAGATCTCGGCGAGCACCTCGCCCTTGTAGGTACGCTTGAAGCCGGCGAGCGCGTCGCGCCCGGCCTGGTAGTTCGGCGCCAGAAGCACCATGCGCTTGTAGCCGAGCTCGTTGGCGGCCAGGCCGGCCGAGTCGCTGTAGGAGTCGTTCTGGAAGGCAACCGAGAAGTAGCCGGGATTGCAGTTCCTGCCCGCGTAGGTCGACGGCCCCGCGTTCAGGCTGACATAGGTGCCGCCGGCATCGAGCACGGTGGGCGCCACCGCGACGAGCACGTTCGAGAAGTTGATCCCGGTGAACAGGCGCACGCCGTCCTGCACCATCCGGTCGGCGGTCTGCTTGGCGTTCGCCGGCTTGAGCGCGTCGTCCTCGACGAGCACCTGCACCGGAACGCCGCCCAGCTTGCCGCCCTCCTCCTTCACCGCGAGCAGGAAGCCGTCGCGCTCGTCCTCGCCGATGTAGCCGGCCGGCGTGGAGAGCGTGGTGAGCAGGCCGATGCGCACGGGCGCCTGCGCATGCGCGAGGCCGCCGGCGGCGATTGCCGCTGCGGCGGCCAGGAAGGTCAATGGCTTCATCGAGTGTCTCCTTGCAGTTCGTTCGAATCGTGCGGGGCGAAGGCGTTCGTCGCCGCATCGCGCTCGGCCTGCAGGCGAGCGACGATCAGGGCCCGCAGCTCGCGGCGCAACACCTTGCCCGCCGGGCTGAGCGGGAAGGCATCGAGCACCTCGAGGCGCTCGGGCAGCTTGAATCGGGCAATGCCGCGGCCGATGAGGAACTCCTGCAGCTCGGCGAACTCGAGCGTGCATTCCGGCCGGGTAATGACGAAGGCGCAGGCCTTCTCGCCGAACTGCTCGTCGGGCATCGCAACGACGCAGACGTTCGTGACCGCCGGATGGGCGACGATGTGGTTCTCGATTTCCTCGGCGCTGATCTTTTCCCCGCCGCGATTGATCAGGTCCTTGAAGCGCCCTTCCAGATACAGGTAGCCGTCGACCTTGCGCACGGCGTCGCCGAGCCGATAGAAGCCGTCGGCGGTGAACGCCGAGGCGTTCGCCTGGGGCGCGTCGTAGTAGCCGCGAATCGTATACGGTCCGCGCGCGGCCAGCTCGCCGACGATGCCATCGGGAACTTCGTTTCCGGTCGGGTCGATGACCTTGATTTCATCCCCCGGCGAGACCGGCCGCCCCGAGCTGTGAAAACGGATCTCCTCCGGGTCGTCCAGCCGTGTCTGGTTGAGCAGCCCTTCGCCGGTTCCGTAGCTCTCGACATAGGTGCAGCCGAAACGTTCCTCGATGCGCCTGCGCAGCTCCGGCATCAGGCGCGCGCCGCCGTTCATGAAGATTTCGAGCGACGACAGGTCGTATTCCTCGTGCTCGGCGGCAGCGAGCCAGCGCGCGGCTACCGGCACGCCGCCGGCCACGACCGTGACGCGGTGGCGCTCGATCAGCGGAAACGTCGTCTGCGGGGCGGGGTCCGTCGCGATGACGACGGTGCCGCCGTGCGCGAGCGTGCCCAGCACGCCCGGGGAAGCAAGCGTGTAGTTGTGCGCCAGCGGCAACGCCGCCAGGTACACGGTGCTCTCGTCGAAACCGGCCACCGCGGCGCTTTGCGTGCAGTTGTAGACGTAGTCGTCGTGCGTGCGGGGGATGATCTTGGAGATCGCCGTCGTGCCGCCCGACAGGATCATCACGGCCACGTCGGCGGCGTCGTCGAAGGCTTCGGCGGGCAGCCGTCCGGGCGCCTGCCCGTCGGCATCGCTCCCGAGCAGCGCCTGCAGCGAGACCTGCCCGCGCGCGGGCGCGCCGGCGGTAACGACGCAGCGCATCGAAGGCACTGCGGCGCGCACCTCCTCGGCCAGCGCGCCGTAGTCGAAACGATCGCTCGTCGCGGGCACGAGATGGGCGACCGCCCGCGCGTGACGCGCGAAGTGAGCGACCTCGGTCAGCCGGTGCGCCGGCAGCGCCATCACCGGAATCGCTCCGATGCGCAGCAGCGCAAAGAACGCGTAGAGCAGCTCGATGGAATTCGCCAGCTGGAAGACCACGCGCTCGCGGGAGCGCAGCCCCAGTTGCACGAACTGCACGGCCAGGCGATCGGAGCGCTCGACGAGCTCGCGATAGCTGGCCGTCTTCTCCCCGTCGACGACGGCCAGCTTGTCGGGGTGCCGGCGCATCGAGCGCTCCAGCATCTGCCCGAGCGTGATGCCCTGCCAGTACCCTTCGGCGCGATACCGGCGCGCGAAAGCCTCGGGCCAGGGCGTGCAGCCTTCGAGCATCTCGTACTCCTGTCGCTTCAGGCGACGCCGATCGTCTCGGCGCGGGCCACCGCTGCCGAAGGCAGCGGCGGCGTGTAGTGCACCACTTCCGACGGAGCGCTGGCGTGGCCGGTGGCATCGCAGGCGCGCACGTAGTAGCGGTAGCTCATTCCGCCCAGCAGCCCGCTGTCGGTGAACATCGTCGTCTTCACCCCGTCGACCACGCGCATCTCGCCTTCGTCGTCGGCGCGGTAGACGTCGTAGTAGGTCGGGCTGCCCTGCGCCTTCTTCCACTTCAGCGTCAGGCCGTTCGGCCCTTCCTTGACGGTGATCCCCGCGTTGCCTTCGGGCCAGTTCGGCGCCGCGGCCGCGTCGTCGGCCGCCGGCGCCTGCATCGCCCCCTTCGGCCACAGGAAGCAGGTGACCGGCATGTGCGCGCCGTCGAGCTGCTTGCAGACGTTGCAGTAGTCGCACTCGACGATGCGGTCGAGGGCGCCAAGCCGCACCTTGCGCACCCAGTCGGGATCGGCGAGCAGCCCGCGCGCAATGGCGACCATGTCGAGCTTGCCGGAGACGAGCGCCTCCTCGGCCACCCGCGGATCGGACAGCTTGCCGGCGGCGATGATGGGGACGTCGTAGCCCTTGCCGCGCACGAATGCGCGGATCTGCTCGGCGTAGGCGAGGTGCAGCGCCGGGGGGTACTTCGCCCCCGGCATGCACCGGTCGCCCGAATAGCCGGAGTAGGCGTGCAGGACGTGCCCCGGCGTATGCACGGCATCCTCGAACTTGCCGCCCACCGAAAGCGACAGGTAATCGGCGCCGAGCTGCGCCATGCGCAGGCCGATCAGCCTGGCGTCCTCGATCGTGTAGCCCTCGCGGACGAACTCGTCGGCCAGGTAGCGGATGCCCACCGGGAAATCGTCGCCGACGTAGCGGCGAACGCTCTCCATCACCCGCCCGATCAGTCGCAGCCGGTTCTCCAGCGTCGTGCCGCCGTACTCGTCGGTGCGCTTGTTCGCGCTGGAGACGAAGGAGGCCAACGTGTACCCGTGCGCGTTGTGCAGCTCGATGCCGTCGAAGCCCGCTTCGCGCGCACGTGCCGCCGCCTGGCCGAACTGCTCGACGATGCGCTCGATCTCCTCGATCGAGAGCATGTCCACGGTCTGGCGCCAACCCGACTTCGAGATCTTCATGAAGTGGATCAGCTGCGGCACCACCTTCGAATCGGAGGTGCCATGGATGCGCGCGTTCATCTCCTTCAGTCCGGGAATGAACTTGTCCTCGCCGATGCGCAGCAAAGGCCCGGCGTTGCTGCCGTGGATGGCCATCGCCTCCACGACGATCAGGCCGACTTCGCCCTGCGCGTAGCGCACGTAGCGGTCGGAGATCGCCTGCGTCACGAACCCGTCCTCGCCCGACAGTCGCGTGACCATCGCCGGGACCATCACGCGGTTGGGCACGCGCATGCCGTTGATCACGAGCGGCTCGAGAAGCTTCATCGGAACTCTTCCTGTGCGATTCGCGTCGACCGACGCGTGGGAATCAGCGGGTGGACGGCGCCGGGCCGGGCGCCGCGGGCTATGGCATCAGCTCTCCGCCGGCGACGACGATGCTCTGCCCGGTGACCGACGCAGCGGCGTCGCTGCACAGCCAGGCGACGGTTTCCGCGACTTCCTCGGGCTGGATCAGGCGCGCCTGCGGGTTGTGCGCAACGAGGCTCTTGAGCGCCTCGTCGCGCGAGCGGCCGGTCTTGCCGGTGATGTTCGCCAGCGCATCGCCGACGATGTCGGTTTCGGTGTACCCGGGACAGACGGCGTTCACCGTGATGCCCTTGCGCGCGGTCTCCATCGCCAGCGCGCGGGTGAAGCCGACGAGCGCGTGCTTGGCCGCGCAGTACGCGGTGACGTAGGCCATGCCGGTCAGGCCCGCGGTGGAAGCGATGTTCACGATGCGTCCGCTGCCCGCCCCGAGCATCCCGGGGAGCACGGCGCGTGCGGCATGCACGGCGCCCATCAGATCGACGTCGAGCACCTCGCGCCACAGTTTCGCGTCGCTCTTCAGGAACGGCGCGGACGGGGCGATGCCGGCGTTGTTCACGAGGATGGCCACCGGGCCGCGCTCGGCGACGCATCGGGCAATGGCCGTCGACAGCGATGCCTCGTCCCCGATATCCGCCACCTCGGCACCGACCGTCGTTCGGTGCTCGTCGGCGATTCGGCGCGCGGTCGCTTCGAGCGTCGCGGCCGTCCGCCCCAGCAGAGACAGCGTCGCTCCGCGCGCAGCCAGCGACGTCGCGATCGCGGCTCCGATGCCGCGGCCTCCCCCCGTGACCACCGCGTGCCGGCCGGCAAGAGGCTGCTGATTCGAAGCCGCCATCCAAGCGTCTCCCTGCGAAGATTTAGTTCAAGCTCAAACCATTATCGGGTTCGATCAGCGCCCCGCGCAAGGCGGCCACCGGGGACGCTTGATACAGATCAAGCCCGTCCGCGGATCACTCCCGCAACTGCGCGCGCAACACCGTGCGCAGGCGACCGAGAAGCCGGTCGAGTCTGCCCAGATCGACATCGCCGAAATCGCGCAGCAGTTCGGCCAGCCATTCGTTGTGCGCGGGAATCATCTCGGCAGCCATGCGTCGCCCTTTCGCAGTGAGGTGCACCCGCTGCACGCGGGCGTCCTCCGCGTCGCGTCGCCGCTCGACCAGCCTGGCCGCTTCGAGCCGGCCGATCACGTCGGTGATGCTGCCCTTCGTCACCATGAGGCGCTGCGACAACTCGCTCATCGTGGGTTGTTCGGGCGGACGCGCGAGTTGCGCGAGAACGTCGAACCGGGCAAGCGTGGTGTCGAATTCGCCCCGCAGACGCTCGCGCAACACGCTCTCGATCAGGTTCGCGCAGGCGAGCATGCGCAGCCACACGCGCGCTTCGACGTTCTTCTGCCGGGATCCGGCCTGCTCTTCGATGGCTTCGTCCATTCGATCCGTTGTCGTCGTTCTCGGCGTACCCCGATGATGGTACCCGCTCCGCAGATAGTTTAAGCTCGAACTATTTTCGGCTTCGACGGGAGCGGCTCATGTGGCGTCCGCCGCAGAAGATCAAATGGAAACCGGCGCCGGGCGCGTGGCCGACGCGCGAGCAGGCGCTCGCCTCGCGCCTGTTCTCGCCGCTGCGCCTCGGTCCGCTGGAACTTGCCACGCGCACCTGGGTGCCGGCGATGGTGCCGTGGCGTGCGACCGACGACGGCTTCGTCACGCAGGACAACCTCGACTGGTACGCGCGCTTCGCGGCCGGCCGGCCCGGCGCGATCGTCGTCGAGGCCACCGGCATCCGCGACGTTCCGAGCGGGCCGCTGCTGCGCATCGGTCACGACCGCTTCGTGCCGGGGCTGCGGCGCATCGTCGACGCGGTACGCGAAGCGAGCGGCGGCGAAACGAAGCTCTTCCTCCAGCTGATCGATTTCCTGTCGATCCGGCGCAGGCCCGAGCCGACGAAATTCCTCGGCCGGCACCTGGCGATCACCGAGCGGCACCGGCGCGCGCTCGGGCTCGTCGATGCGCCGGAAGCGCAGGTGCGCGACGCGCTGCTCGCGCTGCCCGCGGAGCGGCTCGCCGAAGCGCTCGACGCGCGCGAGCTGGAGGCGCTGCGCAGGGGCGCGCGCGAGCGCGTCACCGACCTCGAGCTGCCGCACATCCGCGAGTTGCCGCGAGTGCTGCCCGGCCTGTTCGCCGCCGCCGCGCGCCGGGCGCGCGAAGCGGGCTTCGACGGCGTCGAACTGCATTACGCGCACGCCTACACGATGGCATCGTTCCTGTCCGCGCGGAACACGCGCGACGACGGCTACGGCGGCTCGCGCGAGAACCGCGTGCGCCTGCCGCTCGAGGTCTTCGGTCGCGTGCGCGCCGAGGTGGGTGACGACTACGTCGTCGGCTGCCGCTTCCTTTCGGAGGACTGCATCGACGGCGGATCGACGCTCGACGACTCGATCGCGTTCGGCGTCGCCTTCGCGCAAGCCGGCATGGATTTCCTGTCGCTGTCGCGCGGAGGCAAGTTCGAGGATGCGAAGCAGCCGGCGATCGGCGCGGCCGCGTATCCGTACACCGGCCCGAGCGGCTACGAATGCATGCCGGCGCACGTGTCGGACGAGCGCGGACCCTTCGGGCGCAACTTCGAGCCCTCGGCGCGCATCCGCGCGGCGATCCGCGCGGCCGGCCTGTCGACGCCGGTCGTCGTCGCCGGCGGCGTGCACGGCTTCGCGCAGGCCGAGGAACTGCTCGCCGCGGACCGCGCCGACGTCGTCGGCTTCGCGCGCGCGAGCCTGGCCGACCCCGACTGGTTCACGAAGGTGCGCAGCGGCCACGGCGACCAGGTCGCGACCTGCATCTACGCGAACTACTGCGAGGCGCTCGACGAGCGCCACGAGGAAGTGACCTGCCAGCTGTGGGACCGCACGGCGCTCGACGAGCCGGGCGTCCGCAGGACGAAGGACGGGAAACGCCGGCTCACGCCGCCGGCGTGGGCGGCTCCCTCCGACTGAACGTCAGCCCAGCTCGAACACGCGCAGCTCCACCCGCTCCGGACGCCGCGCGCCGGTTCCGACGAACAGCCGCTCCATCATCCACGCGAGCGACCGCGCCGAGGTCTCGAAGCGCGGCACGCAACGGAAGTAGACGAGCGACGGATCGACCGCCTCGCCGCGCGCGAGCCTGGCGATCGCGTCGGGCGAGCCGCTGCGCAACGCGAGGTTCTCGACGTAGATGCGATCGCCCGCTTCGGTCTCGATCACGTAGCGCGCTTCCAGGCGCGCCGCGCGATCGCCGACCAGCAGCTGGAAGTCGGCGCCGCCGGCGAGCACGCGCCCCTGCCACGCTCCGCTGTGGTGCTCGCATTGCACGCGTCCGCCGGTGATCGGAATGACGCGGCGATGTCCGTAGCCGAAGGATGAAGCCGCCGGGCCGATCTCGATCGGCGCACCCACTTCGACGTCGAGCCGCAGGCAGGGCCGCAAGGGCGGCGCAGGAAGTTCGGTGAAGGAAGGAATGCGTTCGTTCATCGCGGCTTCCGGTTCTCAGATCGATTCGAAGTCGCCGCCGCGCCCGCGCCCGGCCGCGAAACGCGCGGCGCCGCGGGAAGCCTCCTCGCGGATCACCGGCTCGCCGCCGCGTCCTTCCGTGCGCAGCGCCTCGGCGACGTCCAGACCCCATTGGCGATGCGCGGACATCCGGTCCGCGCGCACGCAGGCCTGCGGAAAGCGCGCGATCTCGTGCGCGAGCTTCCGGGCGGCTTCGCGCGCCGTGCCCGGTGCCACGATCCGGTCGACCAGCCCGAAGGACAAGGCCTCCTGCGCGTCGACCGGACGGCCGGTGAGGATCATGTCGAGCGCGCGTCCGTGTCCGATCAGCCGCGGCAGCCGCACCGTGCCGCCGTCGACGAGCGGCACGCCCCAGCGCCGGCAGAAGACGCCGAAGATCGCGTCGGCGCTCGCCACGCGCAGGTCGCACCAGATCGCCAGCTCGAGGCCGCCGGCCACCGCATGGCCTTCGACGGCGGCGATCACCGGCTTGGTCAACAGCAGCCGCGTCGGTCCCATCGGACCCACGCCTTCGGGCTCGTACCGCATGCCTTCGGCGACGCGCGCGAGATCGGCGCCGGCGCAGAAGTCCGAGCCCGCGCCGGTCAGCACGGCGACGCTGGCTTCGTCGTCGGCGTCGAAGGCGAGGAAGGCGGCGCGCAGCGCGCTCGCCGTGGGTTCGTCGACCGCGTTGCGTTTCTCCGGACGCCGGATCACGACGGTGGTGACGGGCCCGTCGCGCTCGATGAGGACCGTTTCTTCGGCCATTGCGATCTTGCTGCGCTACGGCACGAGCCGCACGTTCACCGTCG
>QEVN01000105.1 GCA_003576795.1 Burkholderiales bacterium | reverse complement strand
CACGCCGCCGGCCTTGTAGTAGGCGGACAGGCTGCGGTCGGCGTCCATCATCTCGTTGGAATTGACGACGAAGATCGCGTCGGCCCGCGTGTTGCGGTCGAACAGGCGATTCAGGTACTCGCTGAACTCGTAGATCTTCACGTCGACCTTCAGGCCGACGTCCTGCCAGTACGCCGCCACGGCTTCGACCACTTCACGATCCTTCAGCCAGCGGCCCGAGGTGCCGACGAGCTGGATCTTCTTGCCCACCGCACCGGCTTCCTCGAGCAGCTTCTTCGCCTGTTTCGGGTCGTACGGCCAGGCGCTGAGCTTCTCGTTGAAGCCGAAGTGCGCCGAACCGAGCAGCTGGCCGGGCGAAACGAGCGCGCGCCCTTCGAACAGACCCTCGGCGAGGGCCTTCTTGTCCACGGCCAGATTCAGCGCCTTGCGCACGCGGACGTCCTTCGTGATGCCGGCGTCGGCATTGAGGATCACGATCGGATGCTCGAGCCCCTGCACGTGCGCGGCCTTCGGCACGCGCTCGGCGAACTCGGGAAGCAGGTTGGTGATGAGGTCGAATTCGCCCGCCATCAGACCCGCCAGGCGGGTACCGGGTTCCGAGACGAAGCGGTAGTTCACTTTCTGGACGCGAGGCTTCTCGCCCCAGTAGTCCTTGTTCGCTTCGAGCGTGATGTCGCGACCCCGGTTCCAGCTGACGAAACGGTACGGACCGGTGCCCATGGGCGCCGTGGCGATCTGCTTCGTCGCCGCGTGCGCGGGCGAAACGATCTTCAGCCAGTACAGGCGCGCGGCCATGATGGGATCGGGTCCGTTCGTCCGGATCCGCACGGTCAGGTCATCGACCTTCGAAGCGCCGGTGATGGTGGAGAAGAAGGACGCCTGCTCCGACTTGAATTTCGGATCGATGACGCGTGCGATGCTGTAGGCAACCGCGGCGGCATCGAGCGGCGCGCCGTCGTGAAAGCGGATCCCCGGGCGAAGCTTCACTTCCCACGTGGTCGGGTCGACGAGCGTCGGCATCCCGGCGGCCAATCCGGGCACCAGGGTTCCGTCCGGGGCGCGCGCGATCAAGGTCTCGTAGATGTTGTCGTTCACCGCGCGCTCGCTGCCGTCCTCGCGAACCTGCGGATCGAGCGTGGTCGGCTCCGAACCGAGCGCGATCGTGATCTGCTGGGCAAACGCCGCCGGGTTCCAGAAAGCCGCGCACAGCAGCGCGAGGACGATGCGAACCAGGAATCGAGAGCTCATGGTGTCTCCATGCGGGATGGGGAAGCCGCGTGTTCGCGGTCTTTTTTCACATGCTCGACTGGATTTTGTATACTGCAGACGATCCAGATCAAGCTTTTCTCCCAAATCGATGACTTTTCACAGCGCGCCCGGGGACAAGCTCGGCGCGAAGCATCCGACGCTGCGCCAGGCCGTGACCGAGGCGATCCGGCAGTCGATCTTCAGCGGGAAATACCAGCCCGGCGAGCGGCTGGTCGAAGAACAGCTGGCAAACGAACTGGGGGTTTCGCGGTATCCGGTGGGCGAGGCGCTGCGTGCGCTGCAAGCCGAAGGTCTGGTCGAAATCAGCCCTCGACGGGGAGCCACGGTCGCCAGGGTGTCCGAAGAAGAGGCGCGCGAAATCGTCGAGCTGCGCGCCTCGCTCGAAGGCCTGTGCGCGAGGCTGGCGACGCGTCGCTGCGGGCCCGACGACCGCATCGAGATTACCGACCTCCTCTCGCGGGGCGAGAGGGCGAGCGCCGACGACGACACCGAGGCCCTGGCGGCGCTGCATACCGAGGTGCATGCGCTGATGGCACGCATGGGCCGCAACCGGCACCTGAACGAATTCATCCAGACGCTGCGCGACAAGACCGCGTGGCTGTACTCGACGAGCCTCGGCTGGCGGGCGCGCCAGTCGTGGGCCGAACACGCGGCGATCCTGGCCGCGGTGGCCCGTGGGGACGAAGACCTGGCGGCGATCCTGTCGAGCCGGCACGTGATCGACGTCGGCGCCTCGCACCAGAAGCGTCAGAGCGGATCCGACTCCCCGCAGCTCTCCGGCGCCCCCGCGTTGCCGCAGCTTCTCGCCGACACCTTGCCGACGAGCTGAGCCGCTCCCGCACTCGAAGCGCCAGGACGAGATCGGAGGAACTCGAAACATTTTCGCTTGACCGCGCTGCATATTGCATACAGTATGGAATACCGCAAGCAGCGTCAATGGGGAGCCGCGACAATGTCCCAAGTCACGCCCGACACGCTCACCGGCGCGCAGGCGCTGGTGCGCATGCTGCTCGAATATCGCGTCGAGGTGATCTTCGGCGTCCCGGGCGATACCAGCGTCGCCTTCTACGATGCGCTGTACGACGCGGCCGACCGGATACGCCACGTGATGGCGCGCGACGAACGATCGGCGACCTTCATGGCCGACGCCTACGCGCGGCTGTCGCATCGTCCGGGCGTCTGCGAATGTCCCAGCGGCGCCGGGGCGCTGTATTCCGTTCCCGGCGTCGCCGAAGCGAATGCCTCTTCCATACCGGTGATCCTCTTCACGTCCGGCGTGTCGCTCGCGGGCGAGGGCAAGGGAACGATCACCGAAATGGAGCACCACAAGCTCTTCGAGCCGATCACCAAGTTCTCGTCGTTTCTCAAGACGGCAGACAAGATCCCCGAGACGCTGCGCCGCGCATTTCGCATCGCGTGCACCGGCCGGCCGGGGGCAGTGCACCTGGCGTTCCCCACCGAAACGATGAACAACGCCGTGGCGGTGGATCGCGTCAGCCTGCATGCCGAGGCCGAGTGCCGCACGTATCCGGCTTATCGCACTCGCGGCAGCGCCGAAACGATCGCGCAACTGCTCGCGCATCTGGTCGACGCCGAGCGCCCGGTGATCGTCGCCGGCGGCGGGGTGAATCACTCGGGCGCCAACGCGGAGATCCGCTCGCTCGCCGAGAGGCTTCATGCGCCGGTGGTCACCACCATATCGGGGCAGGGCACGATTCCCGACGAGCACTGGCTCGCGCTGGGCGTCATCGGGGACAACGGGTTTCATCCGCACGCGCATCGCGCGGTGGAAGAGGCCGACGTCCTCCTGTATGTCGGCTGCAAGATGGGCTCGGTCTCCACGATCAAGTGGACGCTGCCGTCGCCGCGCCCCGGCCGCAGGATCCTGCAGATCGATCTCGATCCCACCGTACTGGCCAACAACTTCGAGAACACGCTCAGCGTCGCCGGCGATGCGCGCCTGGTGATCCGGGATCTGCTCGAGCGGTTGCCGGCGCGCGCCGCGCCCACCTCCGCGTGGGTGCGTGAGCTCAACGCCGATCGCGACCGCTTCTGGAGCGAATCGCAGGCCGCGCTGCTTTCGGACACCGCTCCGTTGAAGGCGCAGCGCGTGATCCACGAGTTGAATCGCCGCCTGCCGTCGCCGTCCGTGGTGATCGCCGACGCCGGTACTCCCACGCCGCACATCACGCGTTACCTGCGGCTCGGCGGCGACGGCTCGCGCGTGCTGATCCCGAGATCGTTCGGCGGACTCGGCTATGCGATCCCGGCCGTGGTGGGGGCATGGTTCGCGCGGCCCGATGCACGGCCGGTCGGCCTGTTCGGAGACGGCTCGCTCGGCATGTCGGCCGGAGAACTGGAGACGCTGGCACGCCTGCAGGTGCCTGCGGTGCTGATCCACTTCAACAACGGCTGCTTCGGCTGGATCAAGACGCTGCAGGCCCTGCACAACCGCAGCCGGTTCCTGTCGGTGGACTTCTCGCCCGGCGACATGAGTCGCGTCGCGTCCGCCTACGGCATTCGCTCCTGGCGCGTCGAAGATGCGAAACAGCTCGCCACGGCCCTCGACGAGGCCTTCGCCCACCAGGGGCCGGCCTTCCTCGACGTCTCGATCGAACCGCTGGTCAGCGATCTGCCGCCGGTCTATTCGTGGCTGAAGACCGCCGGCAAGGACCCGATGAAACACCACTGCGCCACTGCGCAATCCGAGAGGGGAGATTCGCGATGAAGATCGTCGTCATCGGCGGCGGCTGGGCGGGCTGCGCCGCAGCCGTCTCCGCAGCCAAGCAGGGCGCCGACGTCGTGCTGCTCGAGCGCTCCGACATGCTGCTCGGAACCGGGCTGGTCGGCGGCATCTTCCGCAACAACGGGCGCTTCACCGCCGCGGAGGAGATGATCGCGATGGGGGGCGGCGAGATGTTCGCCGCAATGGACCGCTGCGCCCTGCACACCGGCGTCGAGTTCCCGGGGCACAGTCACGCGTCGCTGTACAACGTGGCGGCGATCGAGCCGGCGGTGCGACGCGTGCTCGCCGCGGCCGGGGTTCGCATGCTGCACCGCGTGCGGATCACCGACGTCGAAAGGGACGGCAGCCGCATCGTGGCGGTGTCCACCCACAAGAGCGAAGGCGCGCGACGCTTCCCGGCCGACGTCTTCATCGAGACGACCGGCACCGCGGGCGTGCCGAACGTCTGCAATTCGCACGGCAACGGCTGTGCGATGTGCGTGCTGCGCTGCCACACCTTCGGCAATCGGGTGAGCATCGCCGGACGCGCGGGCGTGACGGAGATGAACGGCAGCAAGCACGGCCGCACCGGCGCCATGAGCGGCTCCTGCAAGTTGCACAAGGAGTCCCTGTCGGCGTCCATCCGCGAGGAACTCGAGCGCACCGGCGTGGCCGTCGTGCCGATTCCCGGCAAGGACAAGGAAAGCGGCGACGACAAGCTCACCTACAAGGCGTGCCAGCAGTACGCGCTGCAGGAGTTCAGCGACAACATCGTGCTGCTCGACACCGGCCACGCGAAGTTGATGTCGCCTTTCATACCGCTGGACGAACTTCGCGCGGTGCCCGGCTTCGAGAACGCCCGTTACGAGGACCCTTATGCCGGCGGCATCGGCAACTCGGTTCGCTACCTCGCCATGTCGCCGCGCAACGACGCGTTGCAGGTAGACGGGCTCGACAACCTCTTCTGCGCCGGCGAGAAGGCCGGCCTGCTCGTCGGCCATACCGAAGTGGTGAGCACCGGCGTCCTGGCCGGATACAACGCGGCGCGCTACGCGCAGGGCGAACCGTTGCTCGTGCTGCCCGACAGCCTCGCCGTGGGCGACGCGATCCGGCACGTGCGCGAACAGATGCAGACCGAAGCCGGTCTCGGGCTGAAGTTCACGTTCTCCGGCTCGGTGTACTTCGAGCGGATGAAGGAGAGGGGCTCCTACACCACGGACGTCGCCGCGATTCGCGCGCGGGTGGCGGCGGCCGGCCTGACCGACGTCTTCGCCGCACGAGCCACTGCGCCGGCGCTCGCCGTCGCCTGACTGCGGAACGCGGCGCGTGACCTGGCAGATCCTGCTGGCGCTCATCGCCACCGTCACGGTTGCGGCGGCGCTGCAGGCGTCGACCGGCATCGGCTTCGGCATGCTCGCCGCGCCCGTTGCGGTGATGCTGGAGCCGGCGCTGGTACCGGGGCCCCTGCTGCTGCTGTCGTTGCTCCTGTCGGTGATGACCGCGCTTCGCGAACGTCATGCGATCGATCTTCCCGGACTGAGTTTCGCCACCGTGGGGCGCGTGTTCGGCGCCGCTGCCGCAGGCGCCACGCTCGCGCTCGTTCCGGCATCGGCGTTTCCGGCGATCTTCTCGTCGCTGATTCTCGCGGCCGTAGCCCTGAGCGCGAGCGGCTGGCACGCCCGGCCCACGCGCAACAACCTGGTCGCCGCCGGCCTGGCTTCGGGTTACATGGGAACGATCACGTCGGTGGGCGCGCCGCCGATGGCGCTGGTGTACCAGAACGCGTCGGGGCCGATCATCCGTTCGACGATGGGCGCGTTCTTCGTGCTCGGCTCGACGATCTCGCTGGCCGCGCTGATCGCGGTCGATCGCGCACCCGTCATGGAGCTGCTGCGCAGCCTCTGGCTGCTGTTTCCGGTGTGGCTCGGCTTTCGGCTCTCGCGCCATGCCATCGGCTACATCGATCGCGGACGGGTTCGACCTTTCGTGCTCGGTCTGTCGGCCGCATCGGCGCTCGCCCTGCTGCTGCGCGAGGCACTGCGCTGAGAGAGATTCGATGAACGAACTTTTCCGATCCCTGGGAATCGATTCCGCCGACCGCGCCGACGGCGACCTCCCGGTCGTCTCGCCGATCGACGGCAGCCGCCTTGCGCGCTTGCGCACGCACGACGAAGCGCAGGTCGCCCGGGCGATCGAAGCGGCGCAGCACGCGTTCCTCGCCTGGCGCTCGGTGCCGGCGCCGAAGCGCGGCGAGCTGGTCCGGTTGTTCGGCGACGAACTGCGCGCGAGCAAGGAACCGCTCGGCCGGCTGATCACGATCGAGACCGGCAAGATCCTGGCCGAGGGGCTCGGCGAAGTGCAGGAGATGATCGACATCTGCGACTTCGCGCTCGGCCTGTCGCGCCAGCTCTACGGGCTCACGATGCCCTCCGAGCGCCCCGGCCACCGGATGATGGAAACGTGGCACCCGCTGGGCGTCGTCGGCGTGATCAGCGCATTCAATTTTCCCGCGGCCGTGTGGGCGTGGAACGCGGCACTTGCCGTCGTCTGCGGCGATGCGGTGATCTGGAAGCCGTCGGAGAAGACGCCGCTCACCGCTCTCGCCTGCCAGGCGATCTTCGAGAAAGCGGCGAGGCGCTTCGCGCAAACGGCCGGCGCCGCGGCTCCGGCCGCCCTGTCGCAGGTGCTCGTGGGCGGTCGCAAGACGGGCGAGGCGCTGGTCGATCATCCGTCGATCGCGCTGCTGAGCGCCACCGGCTCGACCCGCATGGGGCGCGAGATCGGCGTGCGCGTGGCCGCGCGGCTCGGCAGGTGCCTGCTCGAGCTGGGCGGCAACAACGCGATGATCGTCGCGCCTTCCGCCGACCTCGACCTGGCGCTGCGAGCCATCCTGTTCAGCGCGGTGGGTACCGCGGGCCAGCGATGCACGACCTTGCGCCGGCTCATCGTGCATCGCGACGTGATGGCGAAACTGGTGCCCCGGCTGAAAGACGCCTATGCGTCGGTATCGATCGGCAATCCGCTCGAGGCCCGGACGCTGGTCGGGCCCCTGATCGACCGCGCCGCCTTCGAGCACATGCAGTCGGCGCTGTCGGCGATGAAGACCGCGGGCGCCCGGGTGAGCGGCGGCGAACGCATGCTGTGCGAACGTTTCCCCGACGCGTACTACGTCCGCCCGGCGATCGTCGAAGTCGATGAGCAGGACGCCCAGGTGCGCGAGGAAACCTTCGCACCGATTCTCTACGTGCTCCCCTACGAGGATTTCGACCGGGCGATCGCGATGCAGAACGACGTCCCGCAGGGACTGTCGTCGTGCGTCTTCACGAACGACCTGCGGGAGGCCGAAAGATTCCTGTCGGCCGCCGGCAGCGACTGCGGCATCGCCAACGTGAACATCGGTCCGTCCGGCGCCGAAATCGGCGGCGCCTTCGGCGGAGAGAAGGAAACCGGGGGCGGCCGCGAAGCCGGGTCCGACGCATGGCGCAACTACATGCGCCGCGCGACCAACACGGTGAACCACTCGCGTGAACTGCCGCTTGCGCAGGGCATCTCCTTCGACGCGGTCCATTGAATCCCGCGCAGCGGGCGAATCCGGCATGCCTGCCGTCGCAGGCTCGTGCCTCGAGCAGGAAGAGCCATGGGTGTGGAGTTCATCGAAGGTAACGAGGCGATCGCGCGCGCCGCGCTGAAAGCCGGCTGCAACTTCTTCGCCGGCTATCCGATCACGCCCGCTTCCACCATTCTGCAGAGCATGATCGACCTGCTGCCGTCGCAGGGAGGCGTCGCGGTGCAGGCCGAGGACGAGATCGCGTCGATCGGTTTCTGCATCGGCGCCTCGATGGCGGGCGCCAGGGCCATGACGGCCACCAGCGGCCCCGGCATCAGCCTGTACAGCGAGAACATCGGGCTGGCGATGATCGGCGAAACGCCGCTCGTCATCGTCGACGTGCAGCGCCAGGGCCCGGCCACGGGATCGGCGACCAAGGGTGCCGACGGCGACATCTGCTTCACCCGCTGGGTGACCTCCGGCGGACTGCCGGTCATCGCATTGTGTCCGGCGAGCGTCGCCGAGGCGTACGCGCTGACGGTTCACGCCTTCAACTTCGCCGAGCGCTACCGCACGCCGGTCTTCGTGCTCTCGAACAAGGAGATCGGCATGACGCGCGAAGCCGTCGATCTCGATCGTGTGGAGATCCCGGCGCTGGTCGAGCGGCACCGCCCGCCGCCCGGCGTGCATGCGCTGCCGCACCAGTTCGACCGGCCCGAGGAAGTGCCGCCGTTCACCGATTTCGGCGGCGAGCACGTCACGCGCTTCACGACGTCGACGCACGATCAGGGCGCGTTCCTCAGCGCCGACCCGGAGGTCACGCAGGCGATGATCGATCACTACATCGCGAAGATCGACGCGGCCGCCGACGACATCGCCCTGTTCCGCCACGATCCGCAGGATGGAGCCGAGACGCTGGTGATCAGCTACGGCATCACCTCGCGCGCCGTGGGCGTGGCCGTGCGCGAGGCTCGCGCCAAAGGCGCGCGGGTCTCTTCGCTGGTTCTGCAGACGCTGTATCCGGTGCCCGAGCGGGCCCTCCGCGCGGCGATGCGCGGGATGCGCCGGATCGTCGTCCCGGAGATGAACATGGGCCAGTATCGCTACGAGATCGAGCGACTGGCGCCCCGGGACGCCGAAGTCCTGGGCGTGAACCGGATGGATACGACGCTGCTTTCGCCGACCCGGATCCTGCACGAAGGAGCGCTGGCATGAACGCGCCGGAAGCCGTCGCTTCGTATCTTCCGAAGTCGGCCGGGCCCCTGCCCTTCTGCCCCGGCTGCGGGCACAGCCTGCTGCTGCGGGAGCTGGATCGCGCACTCGTCCTGTTGCAGGCCGATCCGGCGAAGACCGTCATCGTCACCGACATCGGCTGCATCGGCCTGTCGGATCGCTATTTCTCGACGAGCGGGTTTCACGGGCTGCACGGCCGCTCGATCACCTACGCCACCGGCCTGAAACTCGCGCGTCCCGATCTCACGGTGATCGCCCTGATCGGCGACGGAGGATGCGGGATCGGCGGAGCGCATCTGCTCAGCGCGGCACGCCGCAATCTCGACATCACGCTGCTCGTCGCGAACAACTTCAATTACGGCATGACCGGCGG
>QEVN01000104.1 GCA_003576795.1 Burkholderiales bacterium | reverse complement strand
CGCGGTAGCGCGCATCGAAGACGAGCAGCACGGCGCTCATCGCCGCGGCGAACAGCCAGCCGAAGCGCAGTGCGCCGAGCGCGCACGCCGTCCGGTCGAACGATGCCCGAAGCAGGCGCGTCGCTTCTGCGGCCTTGCGTCCGCCAGCCAGCGCATATACGCCCGGCACGCCGTGATCCCCGTCCGCGTCGCGCGCCCGCGACAGTCGCAACGTGGCGAGCCACGCATAGCCGATGGTCGCGAGCGCGCCGACGATCGCCGGCAGGTCGTGCGTCCAGCCCTGGTTCCAGTGCACGGCATGGCGCCACTGCTCCACCAGCAGCGCGCCGGCCGCGCAGCCGGCGAGCGCCTGCGCCAGCACGAAGCGTGTGCCCGTTCCCGTCGACGAGCGCCGGCGCCGGCGCAGCGTCGCGCCGGCGACGAGCGCAAAGGCCGCCGCGCCCCCCGCCGCGCCGAGCAGGCCCTCGCGCCACCGGGGATCGGCGCTCACCGGTCCGCGCCAGGGGAACGCGCGCTCGCCGTCCGACGTGTACAGGCCCCAGTACCCGCCCATCGCGCCCTCGAGTCGTCGCTTCCACGGCTGGTCGAAGGCCTCGATCAGGTTGTAGCGGACGCCTCGCTGCCCCGCGGCGTCGACGAAGCCGCGCACGAATCGCGCCTGCTCGACGCGACCCGGGACCGCCCCGCGACGCTGGCGCCCGGCGCGCGGCCAGCCGGTCTCGCCGATCAGGATTTCGTGCGCGGGGAAGGCCTGCTGCACGCGCCGGTACACCGAGAAGACGTGCTCGACGGCGTCGTCGACCGCTACCGGCTCGTCCTCCCAGTACGGCAGCGCGTGCACGGTGACGAAGTCGACCGCGTCGGCCAGCCGCGGATGCCGCAGCCAGAACTCCCAGACGTCGGCGTAGGTGACGGGCACGTCCAGCTCGCGCTTTGCGCGCGCGGCCAGCGCGATCAGCTCGCTCTCGGCCAGCTCGCCGCGCAGCATCACTTCGTTGCCGACGATGAGCGCTCGAACCGTCTCCGTGTGGCTCTTCGCGAGTGCGAGCGCCCGCTTCAGCTCGACCTCGTTGCGCTCCCGATCGCGCCCGATCCACACGCCGAGCAGCACCTGCAGGCCGAGCTCGTTCGCCACCGACGGCACCTGGTCGAGCCCCTGGTCGATCGAATAGGTGCGGACGCAGCCGGTGATCGTCGACAGCCGGACGAGATCGGCGCGGATGCGCTCGCGCGCCACCCGGTTCGCCGGATCGAAGGGCGTCTCGCCGGGCTGGTGGAAGGGCGCGTACGAGACGCAGTCGACGCGGTCGACGACCGGGTCGGGCGCGCTGCGCTCGATGCCGCGCCACGCCCACCAGGCGAGCAGCGCGACGGCGAAGAGCGCCAGCGCGAGCAGCTCGCGCGCACGCGGACCGGCATCGAATGCGCGCGCGGATCCCGAAGCGGAAGGCACCGGCGTTGCTATCCCTGTGGCGAAACGCGGACAAGACCGGGATTACCCGTGGTTCGGCGGGAACTTCGGTAATGTTCGCACCCCATGTCCGTTCCCTTCCCGAGTCGATGCTGATCCAATCGCGCGCTCCGGCGCGCCGCCCACGCGCTTCCGCGCGTCGCGTGTACGCGGCGTTTCGCCGCCTGTCGTCCATGGTATCGGCGCCGGCGCTGTTGCTCGCGCTGGCGATCGTCGCGGCCAACTTTGCCGGCTGGCAGCTGCTCAACCCGTCGATCGACGCCCCCGATTTCCACGGGCGCGTGACCGGCATGGCGTACAACGCCTTCCAGCGCTGGGACGACCCGACGCAGCGACGCTACCCGAGCATCGAGCAGGTCGACGCCGACCTGGCGATGCTCGCCGACCATACGCGGCGCATCCGCACGTACAGCTCGAGCGAGATTCCGCAGCTGCCGGCGCTCGCCGAGCGCCACGGGCTGAAGCTCACGGCCGGCGTCTGGCTCGACCGCCGCTCGCTGAACAACCGGCGCGAGATGGAGGCCGCCAAGCACGCCGCCTTCGACCATTCGAGCATCGAGCGGATCATCGTCGGCAACGAGTCGCTGCTGCGCGAGGACCTGACGGTCCCCGAGCTGATCGGCTACCTGCAGGAGATGCGCAAGGCGACGCGCGTGCCGGTGTCCACCGCCGAACCGTGGCACGTCTGGTTCACGCATCCGGAACTCGTCCGCCAGGTCGACTTCATCACCGTGCACCTGCTGCCGTACTGGGAGGGCGTGCCCGAGGAGGCCGCGCTCGATCACGCGATGCAGCGGCTGGACCAGTTGCGCCGGCGCTTCCCCGACAAGCCGGTGGTGATCGGCGAGATCGGCTGGCCGAGCCGCGGCGACCGCTTCGAGGAGGCGCGCGCCACGCCGGCGATGCAGGCGCGCTTCATCCGCGATTTCGTCAGCTACGCGCGCGCGAACTCGATCGACTACTACCTGATGGAAGCGGTCGACCAGCCGTGGAAGAGCGCCAACGAAGGCCGCGTGGGCGCGTACTGGGGCGTGTTCGACGCCGACCGCACGCCGAAGTTCGCGATGACCGGCCCGATCCAGAACGACCCGCACTGGGGCGACAAGGCGCTGGCCGCGTCGCTGCTCGCGCTGGGGCCCATCCTGTGGTTCTTCGTGGCCTTCGCGCGGATGCGGCTGGCCAGCCGCGTCGCCTTCGCGACGATGATCCAGGCGGTGGCTTCGCTCGCCGTGTGGCTCGTCGCGCTGCCCTTCGACTACTACCTGCGCCCCACCGACTGGGCGGCGCTCGCGCTGCTGCTGCCCTCGCTCGGCGCGATGGTGGCCATCCTGCTGGCCAACGGCTTCGAGTTCGTCGAGATGTACTGGCCGGGCAACCTGCGCCGCCGCTTCGAGCCGCGCCCGCTGGCCGAAGGCGCGCGCGAGCCGCGCGTCTCGGTGCACCTGGCCTGCTGCAACGAGCCGCCCGAGATGGTGATCGCCACGCTCGACAGCCTGGCGCGGCTCGACTACTCGAACTACGAAGTGCTCGTCATCGACAACAACACGAAGGACGAGGCGCTGTGGAAGCCGGTGCAGGCGCACGTCGAGCGGCTGGGCGAGCGCTTCCGCTTCTTCCATCTGCCGAGCTGGCCGGGCTTCAAGGCCGGCGCGCTGAACTTCGGCCTGGGGCAGACCGATCCGGCCGCCGAGATCGTCGGCGTGGTCGACGCCGACTACGTCGTGCGCCGCGACTGGCTGCGCTCGCTGGTCGCGCATTTCGGCGATGCGAAGGTCGCCGTCGTGCAGGCGCCGCAGGCGCACCGCGAGTGGCAGAACCAGCCGCTGCGCCGGATGATGAACTACGAGTACGACGGCTTCTTCCGCATCGGCATGCATCACCGCAACGAGCGCGACGCGATCATCCAGCACGGCACGATGACGCTGATCCGCGCGCAGGCGCTGCGCGAGCACGGCCAATGGGCCGAGTGGACGATCTGCGAGGACGCCGAACTCGGCCTGCGCCTGATGCAGGCCGGCTACTCCACCGTCTACGTCGACGAAGCGATGGGCCACGGGCTCACGCCGGAGGATTTCGGCTCGTTCCGCAAGCAGCGCCGCCGCTGGGCGCAGGGCGCGATGCAGATCCTCAGGGGCCACTGGGGCGCGCTGGTGTCGGGCGAGCGGCTCACGGCCGGGCAGCGCTACCACTTCCTCACCGGCTGGCTGTCGTGGCTGGGCGATGCGCTGCACCTGGTGTTCGCTTTCGCCGCGATGTTCTGGACGGTGGGCGTGCTGGCCGCGCCGCAGTCGTTCAGCCTGCCGATCGCGCTGTTCATGATGCCGCTGCTCGCCTTCTTCGTCGTCAAGGCCGGCTTCGGGCCGCTGCTCTACGCCCGGCGCGTGCGCTGCACGGCCTCGGACATCGCCGGCTCGGCGCTCGCCGGCATGGCGCTGTCGCATGCGATCGCGCGCGGCGTCTTCAGCGGGCTGGCCTTCCGTCGCGCCGTCTTCGAGATCACGCGCAAGGCGAGCGGCAAGGATGCCAAGGCGGCCGCGGCGCCCCGCTCGGCGCTGCCGGTGCGCGAGGAAGCGTTCCTCTTCGCCGGCCTCGTCGTCTGCGCGCTGGGCGTGCTGCTCACGCAGCCGGGCCGGGCCTTCGAGGCGAAGATGTGGACGGTGATCCTGCTGCTGCAGTCGCTGCCCTATGCCGCGGCGCTCGCCTGCAACGCGCTGTCGCGGCTGCCGGAGCGCGAACCGGCCCGCCAGGCGCAGCCGGCGCTGCCAGCGCTGCCGGTCGCCGGCGGCCTCGCCGCGATGCCGGGCAAGGCGGGCTGACCCTCGGGGGCAGACCC
Organism: Burkholderiales bacterium; assembly: GCA_003576795.1. Classification (GTDB taxonomy): domain Bacteria; phylum Pseudomonadota; class Gammaproteobacteria; order Burkholderiales; family Burkholderiaceae_E; genus Zeimonas. The sequence continues at coordinate 4,987 of QEVN01000104.1, read as the reverse complement.
GACGGATACAATCGGTGCGTGGCTGCCGTTGCGGCAGCGCGCACCGTATCCGTCCATGCTTCCCGATTTCGCCCAGGCGATCTCCGCGCCGCTGCAGGATTTCGAGCGGCACCTGCTCGAGGCGAGCGCTCGCATCGAGCGGTGGTTCCGCCTCGAATGGCAGGACCACACCCCGCCGTTCTATGCGTCGATCGACCTGCGCAATGCCGGGTTCAAGATCGCGCCGGTGGACACCAACCTGTTCCCGGCGGGCTTCGAGAATCTCGCCGAGGACACGCTGCCGCTGGCGGTGCAGGCGGCGATGGCGGCGATCGAGAAATACTGCCCCGACGCGCGCAACCTGCTGCTGATTCCCGATGCGAGGCGCCGGGACGCGCGCTACCTGCGCAACCTGCGCCGGCTGTCGACGATCCTGCGCCAGACCGGGCTGCGCGTGCGCTACGGCAGCGTCGATCCGGAGGTGTCCGCGCCGCTGCGCATCGACGCCGGCGACGGCGATGCGCTGGTCGTCGAACCCGTCGTGCGCCGGGGCTTCCGCGTGGGCCTGGCCGACTTCGATCCGTGCTCGATCCTGCTGAACGACGATCTCTCGTCGGGCCTGCCCGAGGTGCTGCAGGACGTGCACGAGCAGGTGCTGCTGCCGCCGCTGCACGCCGGCTGGGCGCTGCGCCGCAAGGCGAGGCATTTCGCCGCCTACACCGAGGTGGCGCGCCGCTTCGCCAAGCAGTTCGATTTCGACCCCTGGCTGATCACGACGAATTTCGTCGAATGCAGCGACGTCGATTTCCTCGGCGGCACGGGCCTCGACCGCGTCGCGGCGGCGGTCGACCGGATCCTGCGCCAGTCGCGTGCGCGCTACCGCGAACACGACATCGGCGAGCAGCCCTTCGCCGTCGTGAAGGCGAACGCGGGCACCTGCGGGATCGGCGTCACCGCGGTGCGCGAGGCGGCGCAGGTGCGGCGCGCCAGCGCCGCCGAGCGCGAGGCGATGGCCTCGGGCGCGCATGGACGCCGGGTCGACGAGGTCGTCGTGCAGGAAGGCGTGCCCACGGTCGAGACGGTGGACGGCGGCGTCGCCGAGCCGGTCGTCTACACGATCGACCGCTACGTCGTCGGCGGCTTCTACCGCGTGCATACTCAGCGCGGCCCCGACGAGAACCTGAATGCGCCGGGCATGCATTACGTGCCGCTGCCGTTCGCGGCGAGCTGCCACCTGCCCGACCGCGGCGAGTCGGTCGAGCACGCGGTGAACCGCTTCTACGTCTACGGCGTCGTGGCGCGCCTGGCGCTGCTCGCCGCCGCCGTCGAGCTGGAGCAGACCGACCCCGACCCGTCGCTGTACGGCTGACGAAGGACGCTGAACATGCGCCTGCTGGTGATCCTCGATCCGCTGCCGAAGATCAAGACCTACAAGGACACGACCTACGCGATGATGGTGGAGGCCGCTGCGCGCGGCCACGCGCTCTTCGTCTGCGAGCAGCACCAGCTGTCGTATGCGAAGGAGCGCGCAATGGTCGTCGCCACGCCGCTGACGATCACCGACGCCAGCGGCAGCGGCGCGCCGTGGTACGCGCTGGGCGCGCCCGCGCGCGAGCCGATCGCCGCCTTCGACGCGGTGCTGATGCGCAAGGACCCGCCCTTCGACATGGAGTACGTCTACTCCACCTACCTGCTCGAGCAGGCGGTGCGCGAGGGCGCGCGCGTGTTCAACGATCCGCGCGCGATCCGTGACCACAACGAGAAGCTGTCGATCGCCGAGTTCCCCGGGTTCGCCGCGCCCACGCTGGTCACCCGCTCGGCCGACGAGCTGCGCGCCTTCGTCGAGGAGCACGACGAGGCGGTGTTCAAGCTGCTCGACGGCATGGGCGGCACGTCGATCTTCCGCGCCAAGTACGGCGACCCGAACCTGTCGGTGATCATCGAGGCGCTGAACCTGTTCGGCGCGCGCACCGTGATGGCGCAGCGCTACATCCCCGAGATCTCCGAGGGCGACAAGCGGGTGCTGCTGATCGGCGGCGAGGTCGTCCCCTTCAGTCTCGCGCGCATCCCCAAGACGGGCGAGTTCCGCGGCAACCTCGCCGCCGGCGGCACCGGCGTGGCGAAGCCGCTGTCGGCGCGCGACCGCGAAGTGGGCGAGGCGCTCGCGCCGAAGCTCGCCGCGCGCGGATTGCTGCTGGTGGGCCTGGACCTGATCGGCGACTACGTCACCGAGATCAACGTGACGAGCCCCACCTGCTTCCAGGAGATCCGCCAGCAGAAGGGATTCGACGTCGCGCGCCTGTTCGTCGACAAGCTCGAGGCGGCCGTCGCGCAGCCGCGAGCCGCCTGAGCGATGGCGAATCCCTTCGTCCTCGCCGCGCCCCGCCTGCGATGATCGGCATCCTCGTCGTCTCGCACGAGCCTTTCGGCAGCGCGCTGATCCGCTGCACGCGCCACGTGTTCGGCCGGCTGCCTCCGCAGCTGGCCGCGCTCGACGTCGTTCCCGACGAGAACCCCGAGACGGCGCTGAACTGCGGGCGCGAGCTGCTCGCGCGCATCAACGACGGCAGCGGCGCCGTGGTGTTCACCGACGTGTACGGTGCCACGCCTTCGCGCATCGCCACGCAGCTGGCGGTGCCCGATCGCGTGCGCGTGGTGGCCGGCGCGAACCTGCCGATGCTGCTGAAGGCGCTGCAGAACCGGCGCATGCCGGTCGACGAGCTGGTCGAGTCGCTGCTGGACAGCGGCCGCCGCTCGATTCGCGCGGTGGACGCCGACGAGAGCGCGGCGAGCGCCCCGCCTGCCTCGCGCAAGCCATGACGAAGGCGGAGGTCGTCGTCGTGAACCGCCTCGGACTGCATGCGCGCCCGTCGGCGCGCCTGACCGCGACCGCCTCGCGCTACCGCTCGGAAGTGTGGCTGTCCAAGGGCGCGCGGCGCGTCAACGCGAAGAGCATCATGGGCGTGATGATGCTGGCCGCCGCCAAGGGCAGCACGCTGGTCGTCGAGGCGCAAGGCCCCGACGAGGCCGACGCGGTGGAGGCGCTGCGCGCGCTGGTCGCCTCGGGCTTCGAAGAGGAGCTGGGCTAGTGTCCTGTTCCGCAGATACCTCGCCCTTCGGGTTCGCGCCACACGGGCGCGCTGCTGCGCTGGCGAACCGGGTCGATGTTCCCGACATCGACCCGGTTCGCCGCCTTGCCCCACGCCCGTGTGGCGTGAACCAAAGGCAAGGTATCTGCGGAACAGGACACTAGTCCATGTTCAGCCTGCACGGCATCGGCGTGGGCGGCGGCATCGTCATCGGCCGCGCGCGCCGGCTCGAGGCGAGCGAGCGCGACGTGCCGCGCTACCGCGTCATCGAGACGCAGGTCGAGCGCGAGCTGACGCGTCTCGAGACGGCGATCGAGGTCGTGCGGGCCGAGCTGCAGGCGATCGCCGAGCAGCTGCCCGAGGAGGGCCCCGCCGAGGCGCGCGCGCTGCTCGACGTGCATGCGATGATCCTCGACGATCCGGCGCTGGTCGATGCGGCGCGCCAGAGCGTGCGCGAGCACCGGAGCAATGCCGAGTGGGCTTTCGCCGCGCAGGCCGCGCAGCTCGCCGCGCAGTTCGAGGAGATCGACGACGCGTACCTGCGCGAGCGCGGCCGCGACGTGCTGCAGGTGGCCGATCGGGTGACGCGCGTGCTCTCGGGCTCGCGCGCGCGCGTGCACTCCGGGCGCGACGAGCCGTGCATCTTCGTCGCCGAGGATCTCTCTCCGGCCGACATGCTGTCGCTGCGTTCGGCGGTGGGCTTCGCGATCGACCAGGGCGGCGCCACTTCGCACACGGCGATCCTCGCGCGCGGCATGAACGTGCCGGCGGTGGTCGGCGCCGGGCTGGCGAGCCGGCTCATCGCCGACGACGACTGGCTCGTGCTCGACGGCGAGCAGGGCATCGTCATCGTCGCGCCCGACGAGGGCGTGCTGTCGCAGTACCGCCATCTGCAGGCGGTGGGACTGCGCGAACGCGAGACGCTGCAGAAGCTGCTGCACGTGCCGGCGATCACGAAGGACGGCACGCGCATCCGGCTGTGCGCGAACATCGAGCGTCCCGACGAAGCGGCCGCCGCGCTCGCCGGCGGAGCCGAAGGCGTGGGGCTGTTCCGTTCGGAGTTCCTGTTCCTGAACCGTCGCGAGCTGCCGCACGAAGACGAGCAGTACGAGGCCTATCGCGAAGCGGTGCTCGCGATGCAGGGGCGGCCGGTCACCATCCGCACGCTCGACGTCGGCGCGGACAAGACGCTCGCGCGCGGCGGCGCGCAGCTCGCGCAGAACCCGGCGCTCGGCCGGCGCGCGATCCGCTACTGTCTGTCGCAGCCCTCGATGTTCCTCGTGCAGCTGCGCGCGATCCTGCGCGCGTCGGCGCACGGGCCGGTACGACTGCTGATCCCGATGCTCGCGCATGGCCACGAGATCGACCAGACCTTGCGCCTGATCGGCATCGCCAAGGTGCAGCTGCGCGAGCGCAACATCGCCTTCGACGAAGGCATGCCGGTGGGCGGCATGGTCGAGATCCCGGCGGCGGCGCTGTCGGCGAGTCTCTTCGTGCGCCGGCTCGATTTCCTGTCGATCGGCACCAACGATCTCACGCAGTACACGCTGGCGATCGACCGCGCCGACCACGAGGTTGCGTCGCTGTACGAGCCCTTCCATCCGGCGGTGCTGCGCCTGGTGGCGATGACGATCCGCGCCGCGCGGCGCGCGGGCAAGCCGGTGGCCGTCTGCGGCGAGATGGCGGGCGACTGGGGTGCGACGCACCTGCTGCTCGGCATGGGACTGCGCGAGTTCTCGATGCACCCGGCGAGCCTGCTGCGCGTCAAGCGCGAGATCCTGCGCGCCGACGTGACGACGCTGGTGCCGCGCGTGGCGCGGCTGCTGCAGGCGGTCGATCCGTTGCGGATGCGCGCGCAGCTCGCGCGGCTGGTCGCGACGGGCTGAAGGGGCTGCCGCGAGAGGGCGCCGCTGCGCGAG
>QEVN01000103.1 GCA_003576795.1 Burkholderiales bacterium | reverse complement strand
AGACGGCGATCCAGCCGATGCCGTGGTCCTGGTCGGCGACGTGCAGTCCGGAAGGATCGCCGTCGAACACCGGCGCGAGCGCCGCTCGCGCCAGCTCGGGCCGGTTGTTCTGCCGGCTCAGGTGCGCCGCCACCACGGTACGCAGGCGCGAGCGGTCGATCGAAGCCAGGATGCGCGCCGCCTCGCCGTTGCCCAGATGGCCCCATTGCCCGGCGATGCGCCGCTTCAGCGCCGCCGTGTAGCGACGGTTGGCTGCGAGCAATCCGGGGTCGTGGTTGCACTCGAGCACGAGCGCGTCGAGCCGCGACAGCGCCCGCACGACGTGAGCGCTGCCGTGCCCGAGATCGGTGAGCACGCCGAGCCGGACGCGCCCGTCGTCGAGCACGTATTGCACCGGCTCGCGCGCGTCGTGCGGGACCGCGACCGGCTCGATGCGCAGGCCCGCGCAGTCGAAGACGGCGGCCGAGTCGAAAGTGCGCAACAGCGAGCGGCGATCGAAGTCGGTAGGGATGATCGACGCGATCGCCCGCAGTGTTCCGTGCGTCAGGTGCACCGGAATGCGATGGCGATGCGCAAGGCGGAAGACGCCGCCGACGTGGTCGCCGTGCTCGTGGGTGACGAGGATCGCATCGATCTGCGCCGCCTCCCGGCCCAGCGCGCGCAAGCGACGCTCGGCCTCGCGCAGGCCGAAGCCGCAATCGATCAGCACGCAGCCGGCGCCTTCGGCGCCTTCGACGAGCAGCGCGTTGCCCTCGCTGCCGCTGCCCAGGCTGGCGAAGCGCACTGCGCTTACTTCATCTGTTCCTGCAGCAGCGTCAGGATGCGTCCGACCGTCTTGCGGTCGACGTCGCCGACCGGCTGGCCCTGCGGATCGCGAACCACCACCTGGCTTCGCTCGCCTTCGCCGGTGACCTCGATGCGGAAGCGCGGACTCGCGTCGGCCCGCGCCTGGCCGCTGCCGAAGAGACGCGAGAGGAATCCGGGCTTCTTCCCGCTGCGGCCGCCCTCGATCTCCGGATCGATGTAGCGCACGAAATAGACGCCTTTCGAACGGTCGCGGTCTTCCACGGTGAATCCGCCGCGATCGAGGGCAAGGCCCACCCGGCGCCAGGCGCGGTCGAAGCCTTCGGAGAGCTCCAGCCGCTGCGCCTCGCCGGTGTTCACCAGCGTGACGGCGCGCGCCGCCGCGCCGTCGGTCGACGCGCCCTGCGCGGCCTGCGTCGCTTCGGCGTCGGGCACGAAGCGCAGCATCAGGCGCCGCAGGAACTCGGCCTCGAGTTCGGGGTCGCTCGGCCGCGGCTGCCATACGGTGCGCTCCTCGGCCGTCGAGGTGTAGACCTCGATCATCCCGCGATGCGTGACGTAGACCGCGGTACCGCCGCCGGATTCGCGCTCGAGGCGCGTGCGGAACTTGTCGCGCTCGCCGGTGGAATACACGCTGTCGAAGACGCGCCCCACGGTTCGGCGGATGAAGTCGAGCGGCAGCTTCGCGTGGTTCTCGGCCCAGTCGGTTTCGATGATGCCCGTCTGCGGCGACTCGCTCTGGACGGTGAAGCCCGATTCGCGCCAGAAATCGCGCACGACCGGCCAGACCTTCTCGGGCGGCTCGTCGACGACGAGCCAGCGCTGGTCCCCCTGGCGCTCGATATGCGCACCGGCGACCTTCGGAAGCACCTGCTCGGTGCCCTGCGCCGACGGCGTCGAACGGCCGCGCTCGTACGACGACCACGTGCGATCGTTGCCCGCCCGTTCGGGAATCGTGAAACGGTTGTCCGCCCGCGGCTTGGTGAGATCGGGCGGAACCTCCAGCGACGGCAGCTTGGTCGACGACCGGTAGTCGATCCGGCCCGCCTCGTCGATCTTCTCGGTGAGGCCGCAGGCGGCAAGCAACGCGCACAACGAAGCGACCGTCGCGCAGCGCGCGGCGGTCGACAATCTCGTCATCCTCAAGTGATCACTCCAGAGCGCTCGAGCGCGGCGCGAACGATTGCATGGCGTTCGGGGGACAGCGGCGTAAGCGGCAGGCGAATGCCGGGGGGAATGCGCCCCATCTCGGCCAGCGCCCATTTGACGGGAATCGGATTGGCCTCGACGAACAGATCGAGGTGCAGCGGCAGCAGCCGGCGGTTCAGCGCGAGCGCCTCCGGCCAGTTGCCCTCGAGCGCGCAGCGGCACAGGCGCGCCATCGGACCCGGCGCGAGGTTGGCGGTGACGGAAATCACGCCCTGCGCGCCCATCGCCATCAGCGCGAGCGCCGAATCGTCGTTGCCGCTGTACACGGCGAAATCGGCGGGCAGGCGCGCGATCAGGTCGGAGCCGCGGGGAATGTCGCCGGTGGCGTCCTTCAGGCCGACGATGCCCGGCACCTCGGCCAGGCGCAGCACGGTCTCGTTGCGCATGTCGGCAACGGTGCGTCCGGGCACGTTGTACAGGATCATCGGCAGGTCGACCGTCTCGGCGACCGTGCGGAAGTGCCGGTAGAGGCCTTCCTGCGTCGGCTTGTTGTAGTACGGCACGACCTGCAGCGACGCATGCGCCCCCGCCTTGCGCGCGTACTCGCTCAGTTCGATCGCTTCGCGCGTGGAATTGCCGCCCGCGCCGGCGATGATCGGCACGCGGCCGGCCGCGTGCTCGACGGCCACGCGGATCAGCGTCGCGTGCTCCTGCATGTCGACGGTGGGCGACTCTCCGGTCGTGCCGACGACCGCGATCGCCGCGGTTCCCTGCTCGACGTGCCAGTCGACGAGCTTGCGGTAGCTGTCGAAATCGAGGCTACCGTCCTCGTGCATCGGGCTGACGATCGCGACTATGCTGCCCCGGATCATGGTGGTCGGTCGCTGAAAACGAAGCATTCTAGCCGAGCGTCGCCCCTGCCCCGGTGTCGCGCGCGCGGATCGCGCAGATGCGCTGGATCGCCGCCGGCGCGGGCCGCTGCACGATGCCGGCCTCGTAGCCGAGCACGGTCAACCCGGCGCGACGCGCGCGCACCAGCAGTTCGCCGGGCGCGAGCAGGAACGCCGGGTTCGACGGACGGCCGTAGCGTTCGTTGCCCTGCGCGAAGGTCTCGTAGACGAGCAGCCCGTTCGGCGCGACCAGCGCGGCGAGCAGCGCGAAGCGCGGCCGGAACAGGTAGTTCGCGACGACGACGGCATCGAAGCGCTCGTGCGCGTCGAAGGGCCACGGGCCCGATTCGAGATCGGCGACGCGCCGCTCGATGCCCGTCGCATCGCGCAGGCGCGCGAGCGCCTGCTCGTCGCGATCGATCGCGACGACGCGCAGGCCGCGCTCGCAGGCGGCGAGCGCATGCCGTCCCGAACCGGCGGCGAAGTCGAGCACCGTGGCGCCGGACGGCAACCGCTCGAGCCAGCGAAGGATCCATGGCGAGGCGCTGCGGGACGCGGCGCAGCGACATTCATTCGGCTCGGACACGACAAATTCCTCGTTGCGACGACATGCTTCCGCTACAGTGAACCGACTCCGGCCGCTGCGGGCCGCCGACAGGAGAACGAGATTCCGGACACCGCTCCCGAGCGGGTCGCGAGCGCGCGGCTCGAGTCGTTCGCACTGGCAGCCGCGGCGGCGGCGATGCTCGCCGGCGTCGTCGGCGCGAGCGTAGCCTACTTCGGCAAAGCCGGATCGGCCGGCATCGCAGCCTGGGCGGGCGCGCTGGCCGCGCTGGCCGGCGCGATCGGCTTCGTCGCGCTGGGCGCAGCGCGCCGGTCTCGCGCCTCGCGCGCCCGGCAGAGCGCCGAAGCGAGCTGTCGCTCGAGCGCGCGCCAGGACGCCATCGAACAGCTCGCCGGCCTCGGTTCGTGGACGCACGACCTGCACGCGAACACGCTGCACTGGAGCGACGGCGCGTTCCGCCTGTTCGGCCTGGACCCTGCCGCCGGCGTCCCGCCGCCGCGCACGCTGCTGGCTCACATCCACCCGAACGACCAGGAGCGTTGGCGCGAAGCGCATCGGCGCGCGATGAAATCCGGCGGCGAAGTCCGCGTCGACTTCCGCTGGATGCGCCCGACCCGCGACGTCGTCTGGGTGCGCAGCCTGGGCCACGCCGAGCGCGACGAGCAGGGCGAAGTCGTGCGCATGACGGGCATCGTGCAGGACATCACCGGCATGCGCGCGATGCAGCAGCAGCTCGCGGCGAGCGAAGCCAAGTTCCGCGACCTCACGCACCTGAGCTCCGACTGGATCTGGGAGACCGACGCGCAGCACCGCGTGTCCTTCCTGTCCGACTCCTTCGGCGCGGTGGTCGGCAACTGGGCGCGCTCGTCGATGGGACGGCGCCGCTGGGAGATGCCCGAGAGCGATTTCCTGTCGCCCGACTGGGAGACGCACCGCGCGATCTGCGAAGCGCACAAGCCCTTCGAGAACTTCGAGTTCAGCCAGATCGATCCGCAGGGCAACGTGCACCACCTGTCGCTCAGCGGGCACCCCGTCTACGACGAAGGCGGTCAGTTCATCGGATACCGCGGCGTCGGACGCGACATCACGCGCGAGAAGCAGCAGCGCATCCTGCTCGAACTGGAAGGCGACATCGCCGCGATCATGCGCGAGCAGACCGAGCCGCAGCGCGTGATCACGGCGATCCTGATCACCGTCTGCGGCAAGCTCGGCTGGATCGGCGGCGTGCACCTCGTTCGCTCGGGTCACGGACTGCGGGCGCGCGAACGCTGGGGCTATCCGGCATTCACGCAGACGATCGCAGCGCTTCCCGACGAGATCGCGCTCGACGACGGCGGCATCGAGGACGAATGCTGGCGCGAGGCGCGCGACGCCTGGATCGCCGATCTCGCGCAGCATCCGTCGTTCGCCGCGCGCTACCGCACGCGCGCGCTCGGCGCGAACGCCGCGTTCGTCACCGTCCTGCGCGACGAGCACGGCCGCCCGCAGAGCCTGCTGCTGTTCCTCGCGCCGGTGGCGTTCCGCGGCGAGAGCTTCCTGCGCGAAGCGGCCGAGACGATCTCGCGCACGCTGTCGCTGTACCTGCAGCGCAAGGCGGCCGAGCGACGGCTCACCTACGCGTCGCTGCACGATGCGCTCACCGGGCTGCCCAACCGCGCGTACCTGCTGCAGCAGCTCGACGAGCGACTGCGCGCGGGCGAACGCGCCGCGCTGCTCTACGTCGACCTCGACCGCTACAAGCTGATCAACGACACGCTCGGGCACAGCGCGGGCGACAAGGCGCTGATCGAAGTCGCGCGCCGCATGAACGAGGCGGTCGGCCCGCGCGACGTCGTCGGGCGCATGGGCGGCGACGAGTTCGTCGCGCTGATCTCGCGGGCCGGAACGCGCGACGAGGTCGAGGCGATCGCGCGCGCCCTGCTCGCTTCTATCGAACGCCCGCTGGTGCTGTCGAACCGCGCCTATTTCCTGTCGGCGAGCATCGGCGTCGCCTTCGCTCCCGACGACGCCAACGACGCGCAATCGCTGATCCGCTGCGCCGATGCGGCGATGTACCAGGCGAAATCGGCCGGGCGCAACGACGTGCAGTTCTTCGCCGGCGGCGTCTCGGACGGACGCGCCGAGCAGCTGCAGCTCGTCGCCGAACTGCCGCAGGCGATCCTGCGCGGCGAGCTGGACCTGTACTACCAGCCGATCATGAACATCGGCGAGCGGCGCGTCGTCGGCTTCGAGGGCCTGCTGCGCTGGCGGCATCCGGTGCGCGGAATGCTGCTGCCAGACCAGTTCCTGCCGGCCGCCGAGCAGAGCAACGCGGTCCGCGAGCTGGGCCTGTGGACGATCCGCCGCGCGCTCGACGATCGCGTGCGCCTCGGCCTGGAAGCCTGGCCGGAGATCGCCGTGTCGGTGAACGTGTCGGCCCGACAGCTCGCCGAGGACGGCTTCCTCTCCGCGCTGAACGAGTCGTTGCTCGAGCGGCGCTTCCCGCCGCGGCTGCTGCGCCTGGAGCTGACCGAGAGCGCGTTCATCGAGAACGCCGACCGCACGGTGGCGCTGATCGGCGAGCTGCGCCGCCTCGGCGTGCGCGTCGTCATCGACAACTTCGGCACCGGCTACGCGTCGTTGTCGTACCTGAAGAACCTGCCGGTGGACGGCCTGAAGATCGACCGTGCCTTCGTCGAGAACCTTCCCGAGGATCGCGGCAACGCCGCGATCGTGCAGGCGATCACCGCGATGGCGGCCAAGCTCGGCATGCAGGCGATGGTCGAAGGCGTGGAGACGGCCGCCGAGCTGCGCGAGTTGCGCGCGCTCGATTGCGACCAGGTGCAGGGCGCGCTGATCTGCGAACCCCTGCCCTTCGCCGAATTGGCCGAGTTCCTCGAGTCGCTGCCGACGCTGCGTCGGATGCATCTCGTGCACGACGCCGACGCGGTCGAATCGCGCGAGGCCTGACTGCGCGTCGTGTCGTCGAAGGCTCAGCTGTCGAGCGCGAGCACCGACGAGACGAGATCCGCCCCGTAATAGACGAGCGGCATCAGCACGCCGCCCAGCTCGCCGGTGGCGAGCAGCGCGAGCAGCAGGAGGATGCCCCAGGGCTCCACGCGCGAATAGACGCTGGCGGCGCGGTCGGGCAGCACGCTCGCGACGATTCGTCCGCCGTCGAGCGGCGGTATCGGCACGAGATTGAGCACGGCCAGCGCGAGATTGACGAGAACGCCTGCCCTGGCCATCTCGAAGGCGAGCGCGCTGTCGGTGCCGCTGGCCAGCAGCAGCTTGAAAAGCAATCCCCAGCCGAGCGCCATCGCGATGTTCGCGCCGGGGCCGGCGGCGGCCACGATCCCCATGTCGCGCCGGGGCGAGCGCAGGTTCGACTGGACGATCGGCACCGGCTTCGCCCAGCCGAAGAGCAGCGCGCCGCCCATCGCCTTGCTCGCGAGCAGGATCAGCGCGGGCACCAGCAGCGTGCCGATCGGATCGATGTGGCGAAGGGGATTGATCGTCATGCGACCGAGCTGCTGCGCCGTGCGATCGCCGAGCCGCGCGGCGACGAAAGCGTGAGCCGCTTCGTGCAGCGTGATGGCGAGGATCACAGGGATCGCGTACACCGCCACCAGCTGCGGCAGGCTCGGTTCCATGGCGACGATTGTAGCAGCGGCCCCGTCGACTTCCGGGGCTGGAATCAGAAGCGCACGCGCAGGCTGGAGGCGGCGGGACGCGCGATCGCGGCGCCGATGTCGCCGCGCCCGATGCGCACGACCGCGGGCTCGTCGCCGGTGAGGTCGACGACCGTGGTGGGCTCGAAGCCCTGTCCGCCCGCGTCGACGACCAGATCGACGCGTCCGGACAGTCGCTCGAGGATTTCGTCGGCTTCGTGCAGCGGATCGTCCTCGCCCGGCAGGATCAGGCTCGAGCACAGCAGCGGTTCGCCGTGTTCCTCGAGCACGCCCTGCGCGACCGGCGAATCGGGCACGCGCAGCCCGATCGTCTTGCGCGACGGGTGCCACAGCCGCCGGGGCACCTCGCGCGTGGCGTCGAGCACGAAGGTGTACGGGCCGGGCGTCCACTCCTTCAGGAAGCGGTACTGCGAATTGTCGACGCGCGCGTAGGTGGACCGCTCCGAGAGGTCGCGGCACATCAGCGTGAGCAGGTGCCGCTCGTCGAGTCCGCGAATCGCGCGCAGCCGCTCGACCGCCTCGCGGTCGCCGAGGCGGCAGGCGAGCACGTAGCAGGCGTCGGTGGGCATCGCCACCAGCTCGCCCCGGCGCAGCGCTTCGGCGGCGCGCACCAGGAGTCGCCGCTGCGGATTCGCCGGGTGGATCTCCAGGCGCTGCGTCATGCGCAGCCTGCGCTCGCCAGGCCCGATGCGCCTGCACGCGCCGCTTCGGGCCAGTCGTGCCAGACCGGAACGAGTCCTTCGGGCAGCGCCGGCAGCTGCCCGAACTCGACGCGGTTCTCGCCGGGCCCGTGGAAATCGGAGCCGCGCGAAGCGCGCATCCCGAGGCGCGACGCGATCGCGGCGAAACGCCGTTGGTCGTCCCGCGTGTGCGAGGCGCAGACGACCTCGATGCCGGCGCCGCCGAACGCGCGGAACTCGTCGACCAGCGCGTCGAGCGCCGCCGCATCGAGCCGGTAGCGCGCCGGATGCGCGAGCACCGCCACGCCGCCGGCGTCGACGATCCAGCCCACCGCATCCCCGAGCGTTGCCCAGCGGTGCGGGACGAAGCCGGGCTTGCCTTCGACCAGGTAGCGCCGGAACACCTCGCGCACATCGCCGCACACGCCCTGCTCGACCAGGTAACGCGCGAAATGCGTGCGCCCGACCATCGCCGGATTCGACACGTGGCGCAGCGCTCCCTCGAAGGCGCCTTCGATGCCGGCGCGCGCCAGCGCCTCGCCCATCGCGCGGGCGCGCTCCTGGCGTCCGCTGCGCGTCGCGGCGAGCCCGTCGACCAGCGCCTGCGCCGTCGGATCGATCCGCAGCCCGACGACGTGAACGGTTTCGTCGCCCCAGCTCACCGAGACCTCGACGCCGCCGACGAAGGCCATGCCCAGGCGCTGCGCCTCCGCGCGCGCCTCGGCCAGTCCGCCGAGGTGATCGTGGTCGGTGAGCGCGAACAGCCGCACGCCGCCGGCGTGTGCGCGGCGAACCACTTCGGCAGGGGTGAGCGTACCGTCGGAGACGCAGGAGTGACTGTGCAGGTCGGCGTCGATGTGCGGCAGGGGCACGGTGGGGGCGCGGCCGTGCGTCAAGCGAAGAACTCCTCGATCAGCCGGGCGACTTCGTCCGGACGCTCATGGTGGAGCATGTGACCGGCGTCGGCAACTTCGACCCTGCGCAGCGAGCGGATCGCATGCAGCCGCTCCTCGTAGTCGGATTGGCGCGCGAAAGCGCCGCGCTCGTCGACGATGCCGGCGGTGACGAGCAGCACGTCGGCACGAACCTCGCGCCAGCAGGCGAGCGTCTCGTCGACGCGATACAGGATCGGCGACGGCAGGCGGTGCACCGGATCGCCGAGCAGCTCGAAGCGGCCGTCGGCCTTCTCGCGCGCCCAGTGCAGCGCGAGGAACGCGGCGCGGTCGGCGGGCAATCGCGGGTCGTTCCGCATCAGCCGCTCGGCCACCGCCTGCCGCGACGGATAGTCGCGCATCGAAGCGCCGCCGGCGAGCGCGTCGAGCCACTTCGCGTAGCGGCCGGGCGCCTGCTCGGGCCGCGTCGCGGGAAGTCCGAGTCCATCGAGATTCACCAGGCGGCGCACGCGCTGCGGACGGATCCCCGCGTACAGCAGCGCCACGTTTCCGCCCATGCTGTGACCGACGAGGTCGACCGCCTGCGTCGGCGAGAAGGCCTGCAGCAGCGCCTCGAGGTCGCCCAGGTAGTCGGGAAACCAGTAGGTGTCGGCGCCGGAACGGTCGGTTTCGCCGAACCCGCGCCAGTCGGGCGCCAGCACCCGCCAGCGTCGCGGCAACCGGTCGACGACGAACTGGAACGACGCCGAGACGTCCATCCAGCCGTGCAGCAGGAAGACCGTGGGCGCGGTCCCTTCCGGATCTTCCCCGTCCCAGCAGCGCAGGTGGTAGCGCAGCCCGCGCACGACGGGGAACAGGGAACGACTCTCGCGTTGCGGGCGATACGCGCCGCCGGCAGCGGAACTGGGCACAATGTTCACTCCTGCGGGCGGCGCCCGACGGGACAGAAAAAGACGGAGACAGGCATGAGAGACGGCTTGCGCGACGACTACGAGGCCTTGTACTCGCAATTCCGCTGGCACGTTCCCGATCGCTTCAACATCGCGCAGGCCTGCTGCACGCGCTGGGCGGGCGATGCGCGCCGCACGGCGCTCATCGTAGATCATGGCGACGGGCGCACCGAGCGCGTCGCGTACCGGCGCCTGCAGCGCGACGGCAACCGCCTGGCGAACGCGCTGCGCGCGCTCGGCACCCGACGCGGCGATCGCATCGCGATCGTGCTGCCGCAACGTCCCGAGACGGTCGTCTCGCACGTGGCGATCCATTCGCTGGGCGCGATCGCGATGCCGTTGTCGATGCTGTTCGGGCCCGAGGCGCTGCGCTACCGGCTGGAAGACAGCGAAGCGTCGATCGCGATCGTCGCCGCGGCGCAGGCGGACGCCGTTCGCGCCGCGCGCGGCGATGCGCTGCGCCACCTGATCGTCGTCGACGACGGCGACGCGCCGCCCGCGCTCGGCAACGGCGAACACGCCTGGTCGTCGCTGCTCGCCTCGGCCGGCGATCGCTTCGAAGCCGTCGGCACGAACGCCGACGACCCGGCGGTGCTCATCTACACGAGCGGCACCACCGGCCCGCCCAAGGGGGCGCTGATCGCGCATCGCACGCTGATCGGCAACCTCACCGGCTTCGTCGCCTCGCAGAACTGGTTCCCGCACGCTCGCGACGTGTTCTGGTCGCCGGCCGACTGGGCGTGGACCGGCGGGCTGATGGATGCGCTGCTGCCGACGCTGTATTTCGGACGCCCGATCGTCGCCTCCGTGGGCCGCTTCGAGCCGGCCCGCGCCTACGAGATGCTCGAACGACACGGCGTGACGAACGCGTTCCTCTTTCCCACCGCGCTGAAGATGCTGATGAAGCACGAACCGGAGCCGCGCAGGCGCCACCGGCTCGCGCTGCGCGCGATCATGAGCGGCGGAGAAGCGGTGGGCGACACGCTGTTCGACTGGTGCCGCGACGCGCTGGGGATCACCGTCAACGAGATCTTCGGGCAGACCGAAGCGAACTACGTGGTCGGCAACTCGGCGCAGCGCTGGCCGGCGCGCCCCGGCTCGATCGGGCGCCCCTACCCCGGACACCGCATCGCGATCCTCGACGACGACGGCAACGAACTGCCGCCCGGGCAACTCGGAGAGATCGCGGTGGGCCGCTTCGACATCCACGGCGATCCCGACCCGGTCGTCTTCCTCGGCTACTGGCACAACGACGAAGCCACGCGAAACAAGTACACGGGCAACTGGTTGCGCACCGGCGATCTCGCCGCCGCGGACCCCGACGGCTACCTCTGGTACGGCGGACGCGCCGACGACATGTTCAAGGCAGCCGGCTACCGCATCGGCCCGAGCGAGATCGAGAGCTGCCTGATCCGGCACCCGGCGGTGGCCAATGCCGCGGTGGTGCCCAAGCCCGACGTCGAGCGCGGCAACCTGGTGAAGGCCTACGTCGTGCTGGCGTCGGGCCAGCGCCCCTGCGACGAGCTGGTCGAGGCGCTGCAGCTGCACGTGCGCGGCAAGCTCGCGCCCTACGAGTACCCGAAGGAGATCGAGTTCGTCGACGAGCTGCCGATGACGACCACCGGCAAGGTGCAGCGCGCGGTGCTGCGCAGGCAGGAACAGGCGCGCGCGCAGGCGCTCGGACTGCGGCAGTAGGGACGGCGATAGACTCGGCACGTTCATCCCGCAGGAGCAGAAACGATGGCGATCTACCGCCTCGGCGAGCGCGAGCCGAGCATTCATCCCGAGGCCTGGGTCGCGCCGTCGGCCGACCTCATCGGTTCGATCGTGCTCGAGCGCGACGCGAGCGTCTGGTTCCACGTGACGATGCGCGGCGACAACGAACCGATCCGCATCGGGGTCGGCAGCAACGTGCAGGAGAGCTGCGTGCTGCACACCGACCCGGGCCATCCGCTCGAGGTCGGCAAGGGAGTCACGGTCGGACACCAGGCGATGCTGCACGGCTGCACGATCGGCGACGGCTCGCTCGTCGGCATCCAGGCGATCGTGCTCAACGACGCGCGCATCGGCGCCGAATGCCTGATCGGCGCCGGCGCGCTCGTTGCCGAAGGCAAGGAGATCCCGCCGCGCAGCGTCGTGCTCGGCTCCCCCGGGCGCGTCGTGCGCACGCTCACCGACGAGCAGGTCGCCGCGCTTCGCGACTCCGCGGCTCGTTACGTCGCACGCGCGAAGCTGTTCCGCGCGTCGCTCACAGCGATCGGGTGAGCGTCTTCGTTCGGCAGGTCGAGCGGCACGTCGAGACGGCGGCCTGCGTGCGCGGCCTCCGACGAAGCCGCCCCTTCGGGGTCCCCTGCGCTGCTCGCCGAGGCGGGCGGCTGCGCAACTCGCCCTCGCCGCGGCGCCCCTTCGGGGCTTGCTGCTCGGAGCTCGAACAGTGCTCGCCGACTTCCCCCGCCTCGGCTGCGCTGCTCGGCGGCTTCGAAGTCGGCCGCGCACGCAGGCCGCCGCCTCGACGTGAAACACCGGCGGTGGTGCACGACGACTTCCAGCCGAACGTGCGACTCGGTTCGCGCGGTTCGGCCAGACGACGAGCGCGCGCGAAACGCCCCGACGGCGATGAGCGCTCGTCTTCGTCGCACGCCACGCCGTGTCTTCACGTCGAGGTGAGGGTGCCCGCGCGGGGCCGACTTCGAAGCCGCCGAGCAGCGCAGCCATCGCGGGGGTAGTCGGCGAGCACTGTTCGAGCTCCGAAGCGCAAGGCCCCGAAGGGGCCGCAGCGATGAGGGCGAGTTGCGCAGCCGCCCGCGATGGCGAGCAGCGCAG
>QEVN01000102.1 GCA_003576795.1 Burkholderiales bacterium | reverse complement strand
CCCGTTCGCGTGAAGCTCGCCAGCGGCATCGGCGGGCTGGGGCAGATCGTGATTGCCTCGGAACGCGAACGGGTGGAGCGGCTCGGCTGCCTGGACCCGACCGAGGTCGTGCGCCGAGGCGCCGTCGTGGAGCCCGACCTTAGGGATGCACGAACCTGGAGCATCGGCCAATTGCATATCGGCCGGCTGCGTGCGAGTTATTTCGGCATCCAGCGAACGACGCGCGATCGGCACGGCGCCGACGTCTATGGCGGCTCGTCGATCACGCTGGTGCGCGGCGGCTTCGATGCGCTCGAACCGCACGTGGCCGGCGACGCATCGCTGCGGCGCGCGATCGGCTTCGCAAGCGTGTATCACGATGCCGCCTTCGCGTCGTTCGAAGGGATCTTCGCGTCGCGCTGCAACTACGACGTCGTCCAGGGCCGTGATGCGGACGGCGTCGAGCGCACCGGCGTGCTCGAGCAGTCGTGGCGGGTCGGCGGCGCGAGCGCCGCGGAACTCGCCGCGCTGCACGCGCTGCGCGACGAGCCGGCGCGCGAGAAGGCGAGCGCGGAGACGGTCGAGCTGCATTGCGCCGACCCCGAGCTGCCCGAGGGCGCGTTCGTGCATTTCCGCGGCGTCGACGAGCACGTCGGCCCGATCACCAAGTACGCGCGCCTGCTCGACGATGCAGACGCGTGAGCGCCACGTCGACATCGTCGTCGGCTCCGAACGGATCGACGGCACGCTGGTCGTGCCGGCCCAGGGGCTGCCGGGCGTTCTCTTCGTGCACGGATGGGGCGCGACGCAGCAGCAATATCTCTCTCGCGCGCGCGACATCGCGGCGCTGGGCTGCGTGTGCCTGACGCTCGACCTGAGCGGGCACGCGCGCACGCAGGCGCAGCGCGAAACCGTCTCGCGCGAGCGGAACCTGCGCGACGTGCTGGGCGGATACGAGATCCTCGCCGCGCACCCGCAGGTCGACCCCGAATCGATCGCCGTCGTCGGCAGCAGCTACGGCGGCTACCTGGCGGCGGTCCTCACCGAAACGCGCAAGGTGCGCTGGCTGGGGCTGCGCGTGCCCGCGCTGTATCGCGACGCCGGCTGGGAGCTGCCGAAGCTGCAACTGCATCGCGAGCAGGATCTCGTCGCCTACCGTCGCAGCTTCGTTCCGGCCGCCGAGAATCGCGCATTGCGCGCCTGCGCGCGCTTCGGCGGAGACGTGCTGGTCGTCGAGTCCGAACGCGACGAAATCGTTCCGCCGCCGGTGATCGCGAGCTACCGCGCCGCGTTCACCCAGGCGCATTCGCTGACCTATCGCTGCATCCAGGGCGCCGATCACGCGCTGTCGAGCGACGCGAGCCAGCGCGAATACACGACGCTTCTCGTGCAGTGGTTCGGCGAAATGCTGGCGGCCGCGCGCCGCGACCTGCGCGAACCCCCGCAGACCATCGTCGCCGACCCGGGACGCGTGCGCGCGATCGACGAGTCAGCCGCGCCTTGACTCGAGCGCTTCCCAGCGTTCGAGCGCTTCCAGCAGCTCCGACTCGATCGCCGCGAAGCGCTCGTTCATCGCGCGCGCGGCGGCCGGGTCCTGCCAGCTGTGCGGATCGGCGAGCCGCTGTTCGAGCGCCTTCTGCTCCTGCTCGAGTGCGGCGATGCGATCGGGAAGCGCGTCCAGCTCGCGTTGTTCGGCGTAGCCGAGCTTGCGTCGTTCCGTGGCGGGCACCGCCGCGCGTACCGGCGCGGCAGCCGCCGTCTCCCGCGGAGCCGGAGCGGCCGCGGCCCTCGCGTCGGCGGCGATCCGTGCCTCGTCGGCGCGCGCCGCTTCGTAGTCGGAGTAGCCGCCGGCCTGCTCGCGCCAGCGGCCGTCGCCCAGCGAGACGATCGTCTGCGTGACGACGTTGTCGAGGAAAGCGCGGTCGTGGCTGACCACGAGCACGGTGCCCGCGTATTCGCCGAGCAGCTCCTCGAGGAGCTCGAGCGTCTCGATGTCCAGGTCGTTCGTCGGCTCGTCGAGCACGAGCAGGTTCGCCGGCCGCGCGAACAGCCGCGCGAGCAGCAGCCGGTTGCGCTCGCCGCCGGACAACGAGCCCACCGGCGAGCGCGCACGCGCCGGCGCGAACAGGAAGCGCTCGAGATAGCTCATCGCGTGCGTCCTGCGTCCGGCGATCTCGATCCATTCGGAGCCGGGGCTGATCGTCTCGACCAGCGTCGCCGAATCGTCGAGTTGCGCGCGCAGCTGATCGAAGTACGCGACCTGCAGGTTCGTGCCGATGCGCACGACGCCCGAGTCGGGCGGGGTCTCGCCGAGCATCAGCCGCAGCAGCGTCGTCTTGCCCGAGCCGTTGGGTCCGACCAGGCCGACGCGGTCGCCGCGCTGCACGATGGCGGAGAAGTCGCGCACGACCACGCGATCGCCCCAGGCCTTGCTCACGCCGATCAGCTCGACGACGCGCTTGCCGGAACGCTCGCCGGAATCGACCGCCAGCTGCGCGCGGCCGAGACGCTCGCGTCGCGCCGCGCGTTCGCGCCGCAGCTGCTCGAGCCGGCGCACGCGCCCTTCGTTGCGCGTGCGCCGCGCCTCGACGCCCTGGCGGATCCACGCTTCTTCCTGCGCCAGCAGCTTGTCGAACTTCGCGTCGGCGACGGCCTCGGCGGCCAGCTCGTCGTTCTTGCGTCGCTGGTAATCGGCGAAGCTGCCCGGATACGAGCGCAAGCGGCCGCGGTCGAGCTCGACGACCCGCGTGGCGACCCGATCGAGGAAACGCCGGTCGTGCGTGACGACGACGAGCGCGCCGCGCCAGGCGGCGAGCAGCTCCTCGAGCCAGCCGATCGAGTCGATGTCGAGGTGGTTCGTCGGCTCGTCGAGCAGCAGCAGGTCGGGCTCGGCGACGAGCGCGCGCGCCAGCGCCACGCGCTTGCGAACGCCGCCCGACAGCTCGCCGACCCGCCGCCGGCCGTCGAGGCCGAGCCGCGTGAGCACGCTGTCGATGCGGTGGACGACGGCCCAGGCGCCCTGCGTCTCGATGCGCGCCTGCAGCGCCGCGAGCCGTTCGAGCGCCGCTTCGTCCGTGTGCGCACCGCGGGCGATCGAAGCGGCGAGCGACTCGTATTCGCCGACGAGCTGCGCCTGGCCGGCGAGGCCTTCGGCGACCGCCTCGAAGATCGTGTGCGATTCGTCGAGCGACGGCTCCTGCGCGACGTAGGCGACCGAGACGCCGCTCTGGCGCGTGATTTCGCCGTCGTCGAAGGCGAGCAGTCCGGCGATGCCGCGCAGCAACGACGACTTGCCGGTGCCGTTGCGGCCGATCAGCGCGATGCGTTCGCCCGCTTCGATCGACAGCTCGGCGTCGCGCAGCAGCGCGACGTGCCCGTAGGCGAGGTCGACGTCGCGCAGCGTCAGCAGCGACATCGCGTCATCGCGTTCAGCCGCCGGCGTTGCGCGCGCGCGCCGCCTTGCGCGGGGCGGCCTTCGTCGCGTTGCCCGCTGCGGCGGCGCTCGCGCCTTTCGACGATTTCGCCGGGGCCTTCGTCGCCTTGCCCGCGTTCGCGGCAGCCTTGTCGCCGGTCTTGTTGGCGGTCTTGTTGGCGGCCTTATTTGCGGCCTTATTTGCGGCAATACGCAGCCGCAGCGCGTTGAGCTTGATGAAGCCGCCGGCGTCGGCCTGGTCGTAGGCGCCCTGGTCGTCCTCGAAGGTGGAAATACGCGCGTCGAACAGCGAATCGGGCGAGCTGCGCGAGACGACGATCGCATTGCCCTTGTAGAGCCGCAGCGTGACCTTGCCGTTGACGTTGCGCTGCGTGTGGTCGATCAGCGCCTGCAGCGCCTCGCGCTCGGGCGACCACCAGTAGCCGTTGTAGATGAGGCTGGCGTAGCGCGGCATCAGGTCGTCCTTCAGATGCGCGACTTCGCGATCGAGCGTCAGCGATTCGATCGCCCGGTGCGCGCGCAGCAGCACGGTTCCGCCGGGCGTTTCGTAGCAGCCGCGCGACTTCATTCCCACGTAGCGATTCTCGACGAGGTCGAGGCGACCGATGCCGTGGCGGCCGGCGCGCTCGTTCAGTTCGGCGAGCAATTCGTGCGCCTTCCTGCGGCGCCCGTCGATCGCGACGAGATCGCCGCTGCGGAACTCCAGCTCGATGTCCTCGGGCTTTCCGGGCGCCTTCTCGAGCGGCACGGTCAGCCGCCACATGCCCTTGGCCGGCGGCTCGCGGGAGGGGTCCTCGAGCACGCCGCCTTCGTACGAGATGTGCAGCAGGTTCGCATCCATCGAGAACGGAGCCTCGCCGCTGCGCTTCTTGAAATCGACCGGGATGCCGTTCGCGTCGGCGTAGGCGAGCAGCCGGTCGCGCGAGAGCAGGTCCCACTCGCGCCACGGCGCGATGATGCGCACGTTCGGCATCAGCGCGTAGGCGCCGAGCTCGAAGCGCACCTGGTCGTTGCCCTTGCCGGTGGCGCCGTGCGAGATCGCGTCGGCATTCTCGCGACGCGCGATCTCCACCAGCCGCCTGGCGATCAGCGGCCGGGCGATCGACGTGCCGAGCAGGTATTCGCCTTCGTAGACGGTGTTGGCGCGGAACATCGGAAAGACGTAGTCGCGCACGAACTCCTCGCGCAGGTCTTCGATGTAGATCTTCTTCACGCCGGCGCGGCGCGCCTTCTCGCGCGCGGGCTCGAGCTCCTCGCCCTGGCCGATGTCGGCCGTGAAGGTGATCACCTCGCAGCCGTAGGTGTCCTGCAGCCATTTGAGGATCACCGAGGTGTCGAGACCGCCGGAATACGCCAGCACCACCTTCCGCACTTCGCTCATTTTTTGCGCGCCGCCGTGTGCAGTGAAAAACCGTCGATTATAAAAGGGAAGTGAAGGGTCAAGGGAGAAGGGTGAAGGGGAACGGCCCCGTACAGGGGAAGCTTCGAGGGCAGGAGCGTCATGGGCGCCGGCCTTCGCCCATGAGGAGTACGCTCCATGAAGTACGCACGAGGCAACCGGACGCAAGGCAGCCGAGGAGTTCCCCCTTCCCCCTTCCCCCTTCCCTCGACAAGAATGAACCCGAACGCCGCATTGGAAGTGGCCCAGGCAGTGCGCGACGCCTGCCGCGAGGCCGTGGCCGAAGCGTGGGAAGACGCCGGCGTGCAGGGGCTGTGCGTGGAAGGGCGCTGCGAGGTGGCGATCGGCGCGATCGAGCGGATCGCGCTGAAGTCGATCGTCGAGCGTGTACTGGCCGACCGGGAGGCCGCGCCGGAGCGCTGATCGTGGCGTGGGCAGGCCCTAGCGCTCGCCCTGTATTCGCCCGAGCATCAGGTATTCGATCAGCGCCTTCTGCGCGTGCAGCCGGTTTTCGGCTTCGTCCCAGACGACCGACTGCGCACCGTCGATCACCTGTGCGCTGACCTCCTCGCCGCGATGCGCGGGCAGGCAGTGCATGAACAGCGCCTCGGGTTTCGCCATGCGCATCATGTCGGCGTCGACGCACCAGTCGGCGAACGCGCGCCGACGCTGTTCGTTCTCTTCCTCGAAGCCCATGCTCGTCCACACGTCGGTGGTGACGAGATCGGCGCCCGCGCAGGCCTGCATCGGGTCCTCGAACTGCTCGACGCGACCGCCGAAGCGGCCGGCGCGTTCGGGCTCGATCTCGTAGCCCGGGGGCGTGGAGACCCGCATCTCGAAGTCGAGCAGCTCGGCCGCCTGCAGCCAGCTGTTGCAGACGTTGTTCGAGTCGCCGATCCATGCCACCTTGCGCCCGGCGATCGGTCCGCGGTGCTCGATGAACGTATAGATGTCGGCCAGGATCTGGCACGGGTGGTATTCGTTCGTCAGGCCGTTGATCACCGGCACGCGCGAATGCGCGGCGAAGCGCTCGACGGTGTCCTGCTCGAAGGTGCGGATCATCACGACGTCGCACATGCGCGAGATCACCTGCGCGGCGTCCTCGACCGGCTCGCCGCGGCCGAGCTGCGAGTCGCGCGTGTTCAGGTAGATCGCCGCGCCGCCGAGCTGCTGCATGCCGGCCTCGAAGGACAGCCGCGTGCGCGTGCTCGCCTTCTCGAAGATCATCACCATCGTGCGGTCGACGAGCGGGTGGTACTTCTCGTAGCGCTTGAAGCGGTCCTTGATGATCCGCGTGCGGGCGAAGAGGTACTGGAACTCCTCGGCGGAGAGGTCGCGGAACTGCAGGAAGTGGCGGAGCGTCATCGGACGGCCTTCAGGAGGAGCGCGAGACGGCCGGCTCGGTGTCGCGCAGGAACGCGCGGACCACCGGCGCGAGCCGCTCGACGAGCAGGTCGGAGTGCTCGGCGCGATAGATGAGCGGGGGCAACAGCCGGATCACGCGCTCGGCCGTCACGTTGAACACGATTCCCGCCGCGAGTCCCTTGCGGATGATCGCGCTGCAGGGGCGGTCCAGCTCGATGCCCATCATCAGGCCCTGGCCGCGCACGTCGACGACGCCGTCGACGCCGTCGAGCGCGGCGCGCAGCCCCGAGAGGATGCGCTCGCCCTGCACGCGCGCGTTGTCGAGCAGTCCTTCCTCCTTCATCACCTGCAGCGTGACGAGGCCGGCGCGCATCGCCAGCGGATTGCCGCCGAAGGTCGTGCCGTGGTTGCCGGGCTGGAACACTTCGGCTGCCGCGCCGCGCGCGAGCACGGCGCCCACCGGCACGCCGGAGGCAAGGCCCTTGGCGAGCGGAACGACGTCGGCGCGCACGTCGGCCCAGTGATGCGCGAACCACTTGCCGGTGCGGCCGGTGCCGCACTGCACCTCGTCGATCATCAGCAGCCAGCCGCGCTCGTCGCAGAGCCGGCGCGCGGCGCGCAGGTAGTCGATGCGCGCGGGCTGGATGCCGCCTTCGCCCTGGATCGCCTCGAAGAAGACGGCAACGATGTTCGGCCGCTCGGCGGCGACGCGCTCGAGGGCGGCCGCGTCGTTCAGCGGAACGCGCACGAAGCCCTCGACCAGCGGCTCGAATCCCTCGTGCACCTTCGGGTTGCCGGTAGCCGACAGCGTGGCGAGCGAGCGGCCGTGGAACGCGCGCTCGCAGACGACGATCTCCGGACGATCGATGCCGCGCTGGTGCCCGTACTTGCGCGCGATCTTGATCGCCGCTTCGTTGGCCTCGAGGCCGGAGTTGCAGAAGAACGCGTTGGTCATCTCCGACAGCTCGACCAGGCGCGCGCCCAGCTCGGTCTGCAGCGGCACCTCGAAGACGTTCGAGCTGTGGATGATGCGGGCGACCTGCTCGCGCAGCGCCGCCACCAGCTTCGGGTGCGCGTGGCCGAGCGTGTTCACCGCGATGCCGGCCAGCGCGTCGAGATGGCGCCGTCCTTCGGTGTCGTAGAGCCAGACGCCGTCGCCGTGCGTGAAGGCGACGGGCTGGCGGTTGTAGGTGTTCATCAGGGGCACGGTGGCGGCCATGGCGGTATCCGGCGCGAAGGCAGGCAGGGGGCGGGGGAAGGTGTCGATTGTAGGAGATGGGGCGCGGCCCGCGCGGGCGACCGTCGCCGGCCTTGCGAAAGAGCTTCCGCGGACGCGCCTAAGTCGTCGATCTCATTGGCTTTTTCCACACAGAGGGTGTCGAAAACGACAGCCCCGGAGGTAGAATCTGCGCCCAACGGGTAGGCACATGCCCCGGGGAGGAAGGTCGATGAGCATCGACGCGACGGCCGATCCGCGGCCGCAGTATCGCGTGGCCGTGTTCGGCCTCGCGAGCCGCCTGCACCACCTGCTCGAGGTCGTGCTGCGGCACGCGCGGCACAATCGGTATCGATACGCGCTGTCGACGACGCGCGGGCCGGGCGACTTCGACGTCGCCCTGGTGGACATGACCAGCGCCGGCGGCGTCGACGCGGCGCGTACGCTCGAGCAGATCTTCGACGAGCGCGCGGTGCTGCGCGTCGGACGCCGCTGCGATCCGGGACGGCCGCGCGACGACCTGCTGCAATCGGGCTTCGTCGGCCAGGTGCTCTACGCGTTGAACCGGGTGGTCGACGCCAGGCGCTCGCGCGAGCGCGCCGAGCGCGAGGCGGCGGCGATCGACGCCGGACGCATCGTTGCCGAGGACGGCGTGCGGCGCCGGCCGCGCGCGCTGATCGTCGACGACACCCCGACGGTGCGCCGGCAGCTGTCGCTCGCGCTGAACCGCATCGGCCTGGACGGCGAGGCGGTGTCGAGCGCGGACGAAGCGCTCGACGTGCTGGCGATGCGCAGCTACGAGCTGATGCTCGCGGACGTGGTGATGCCCGGGCTGGACGGCTACCAGCTCACGCGCACCGTGCGCCGCGACCGCGGGCTTCGCGCGATGCCGGTGATCCTGCTCACCAGCCGATCGTCGCCTTTCGACCTGGCGCGCGGCGCGCTCGCCGGCTGCAACAGCTACCTGGTGAAACCCGTCTCGATGCAGACGCTGCACGAAACCGTGCAGCGCCAGCTGCGCCGCTACGCGAAGCGGCGGCGGATGGAGAAGGAGCTGCGGTTCGCGGCGTGAAGGGTGACCTCCACCCTTCACGGCCTTCTTATTTCACCCGGTTGCGGTATTCCGCCGTGCGCGTGTCGATCTCGATGCGATCGCCGATTTCGACGAAGGCCGGCACCGGGATCTCGAAGCCCGTCGGCTTGATGCGCGCGGGCTTCATCACCTTGCCCGAGGTGTCGCCCTTGACGGCCGGCTCGGTGTATTCCACCTCGCGCACGACGCTGTTGGGCATCTCGACGGAGATCGCGCGGCCGTCGTAGAACGTGACTTCGCAGGGCATGCCGTCGTCGAGGTAGTTGAGCACTTCGCCCATGCTGTCGCGCTCGATCTCGTACTGGTTGTACTCGCTGTCCATGAACACGTACATGGGATCGGCGAAATACGAGTAGGCGACTTCCTTCTTGTCGAGGATCAGCACGTCGAACTTCTCGTCGGCCTTGTAGACCGACTCGGTGCCGGAGGCGTTCAACAGGTTCTTCAGCTTGAGCTTGACGACGGCGGCGTTGCGGCCGGACCGGTTCAGCTCGGCGCGCTGCACGACCATCGGATCCTTGCCGATCATGACGACGTTGCCGACGCGCAGTTCCTGGGCGAGTTTCATGAGGCTTCAGGGTGAAACGGTTGGGGTTGGCTGGTGTTCGGGGTAACCTGCAATTATAGCCTTTCGATGCAGAATTCGACGAATCGCGTGCACAGGTCGTCCTGCCGGCCGAGCGTCTCGCTCCAGCGGGCGAACCGGGGACGAAGCTCGTCGAGATGCGCGTCGAAGGCCGGCCAGGCGCCGGCCCAGTCCGCATGACCCGACCAGGCGAGCATCGCCTCGTCGACCCTGCCGCCGCCGTCCAGCCGGTGCAGGAAGGCGCGCAGCTTGCGCAGATGCGTGTCGGCCTCCTGCGGGTACGGCTGCCACAGGAAGGGGCGTGTCGCCCACTGCGCACGCACCCAGGAATCTTCTCCGCGCACCAGGTTCAGGTCGGCGCTCCACAGCAACCGGTCGTATTCGTCCTGCGGCAGGAAGGGCACGCGCTGCACGGCGAGGTTCGACTCGCGCAGCGCCTGTCCGACGGCGGGTGAGCGGCCGAAATGCGCGGAGAGCGCCGCATCGGCGACGCCCTCGGGCACGAGCACGCGCCATCGCGTCGGGCCCGCGGCGATCAGCCGGAACCACGC
>QEVN01000101.1 GCA_003576795.1 Burkholderiales bacterium | reverse complement strand
TCGATGCCCAACGTCTATTTCCACACGGTCACCGCCTACAACATCCTGCGCCAGAACGGCGTGCCGATCGGCAAGCGCGATTTCCTGGGCAACCCGTAGACGGACTCGGCGCCGGTGCGCATCCGCAATCACCGCGACTTCCGGGCGGGCGCGATGTTCGTCGTCATCGGCGTGGCGTTCGCCGCCTTCTCGCAGTCCTACGCGCTCGGCACGCCGGCGCGCATGGGCCCCGGGTTCTTCCCGACGATGCTCGGCGTGCTGCTCGCGCTGCTGGTGCGCTGGCGCCCGCTCGTGCTGATCCTCCTTTCGGTGCTCGTCTTCGCGATCGGCCTGCCGCGCCTGGGCGTCGTCGTGTCGATCGCGTTGCTCGTCGGAATCTCGTCGCTGGCCGCCGAGGACTTCCGCTGGAAGGAGACGCTCGCCTCGATCGCCGTGCTGATCGCGCTGTCGTGGCTCGTCTTCGTCAAGGGGCTGGACCTGCAGTTCCCGGTCTGGCCCGTCTTCCTCGTCCGTTGAGACGCTCGTGGAACTGCTCGCGAATCTCGGTCTCGGCTTCGCCGCTTCGCTCACTGCCACCAACGTCTTCTACTGCTTCGTCGGCGTTCTGCTGGGCACGCTGATCGGCGTGCTGCCCGGCATCGGGCCGCTGGCGACGATCGCGATGCTGTTGCCGATCACCTACCAGTTCGCCGACCCGACGACCGCGCTGATCATGCTCGCCGGCATCTACTACGGCGCGCAGTACGGCGGCTCGACCACGGCCATCCTGGTGAACCTGCCCGGCGAAGTCTCGTCGGTGGTCACGGTGCTCGACGGCTACCAGATGGCGAGGCAGGGCAGGCCCGGGCCGGCGCTGGCGATCGCGGCGATCGGCTCCTTCTTCGCCGGCACGGTCGCCACGCTGCTGATCGCGGCCTTCGCGCCGCCGCTGGCCGAGGTCGCCTTCGAGTTCGGGCCGGCCGAGTACTTCTCGCTGATGGTGCTCGGCCTGATCGCCGCCGTCGTGCTCGCGCACGGCTCGATTCTCAAGGCGCTGGCGATGGTCGTCTTCGGGCTGCTGATCGGCATGGTCGGCACCGACGTCAATTCCGGCGTCGCGCGCTTTTCCTTCGACATTCCCGAACTCACCGACGGCATCGAGCTGGCGGCGATCGCGATGGGCATTTTCGGCTTCGGCGAGATCATCGCGAACCTCGAGCAGGGCGAGGCGCGCGAGGTCTTCACGCGCAAGGTCGGGCGCCTTCTGCCCAGCGGCGCCGAGCTGCGCGCCTCGGCCGCGCCGATCGTGCGCGGCACCGCGCTCGGTTCGTTCCTCGGGCTGCTGCCGGGCGGCGGCGCCGTGCTCTCGTCGTTCACCTCCTACGCGCTCGAGAAGAAGCTCTCGCGCACGCCCGAGCGCTTCGGCAAGGGCGCGATCGAGGGCGTGGCCGGCCCGGAGTCGGCCAACAACGCCGGCGCGCAGACCTCGTTCATCCCGATGCTCACGCTCGGCATCCCGACCACGCCGACGATGGCGCTGATGATCGCGGCGATGATGATCCACAACATCCAGCCCGGTCCGCAGGTGATGACGAGCAACCCGTCGCTCTTCTGGGGCCTGGTCACGTCGATGTGGATCGGCAACCTGATGCTGGTGATCCTGAACCTGCCGCTGATCGGGATCTGGATCCGCCTGCTCACCGTTCCCTATCGGCTGCTCTATCCGGCCATCCTGCTCTTCTGCTGCATCGGCGCGTATTCGATCAACAACAACGTCTTCGACGTGTACGTGACGCTGCCCTTCGCGATCCTGGGTTACGTGTTCCGCAAGCTCGACTGCGAGCCGGCGCCGCTGTTGCTCGGCCTGGTGCTCGGCAGCCTGATGGAGGAATACCTGCGCCGCGCGATGACGATCTCGCGCGGCGACTGGTCGGTGTTCGTCACGCGCCCGCTGTCGGCCACGCTGCTGGCGATCGCGGCGGCGCTGCTGCTGGCGGTGCTGCTGCCGGCGATCGCCCGCAAGCGCGAGCAGGCGTTTGCCGAGGAGGAGAGCTGAGCGGCGCGACGCCGCGGCGGGTCGCGCTCAGCGACCGAGGGTGAAGCGGAACCGGCTCCCGTCGCCCGGCCGCGAGTCGGCCCAGATCGTGCCGCCGTGGCGCTGCACCACCTGCTGGACGATCGCCAGCCCGATGCCGGTGCCGGGAACGTCGTCGTCCGGATGCAGTCGCTGGAAGGGGGCGAACAGGCGGTCGGCGTTCGCCGGATCGAAGCCCCTGCCGTTGTCGGCCACGCAATAGACGGTGCGACCGCGCTCGTCGGTTTCCGCGTCGAAGCGGATCGACGCGATCGGTCGCTTCGACGTGTATTTCCATGCGTTCTCGAGCAGGTTCTGCAGCATCAGGCGGAGCAGGCCGGGGTCGCCTTCGACGACGAGCGAAGGCTCGCAGTGCACCTGCGCGGTGCGGGACGGATCGGCGCGCATCAGGTCGCGCACGACGTCCTGCGCGAGCCGGCCCAGGTCGACCGGGACGCGCTGCATGGGTTGCGTGGTCGAGCGCGCGAGCGCCATCAACGCATCGATCATCCGCTCCATCCGCGCGGCGGCGGCGACGATGCGTCCCAGATGCGACTGCGCGTTCGGATCGAGCTGCCCGGCGTGCTCCTCGAGCACGATGCGCGCGAATCCGTCGACGGCGCGCAGCGGCGCGCGAAGGTCGTGCGCCACGCTCCAGGCGAGCACGTCGAGCTGGTGGGCCTGCCGCTCGAGATCCGCGACCCTCGTGCGCAGGACGTCGCCGGCGTCGGCCGCCCGGCGCAGCCGTTCGACCTGCGCCGCGCTCGCGTCGAGCACCAGCACGAAGGCGCCCGAGCCGTCGTCGAGCGGCTCCAGGCGCGCGATCGCCTCGCTGCGCGCGCCGTAGCGGTCGCGCACGACGAGCGCGCGGCGCAGCGGATTGCGCTGCGCCAGCGCCTGCTGCAGTTCGTGCACCGCCTCGGCATCGGCCGCCTCGAGAATCGGCCCGATCGTCGAGAGCCCGTCGCGCGTTGCGCCCGAGCCGGTCAGCGCCTGCGCGGCGGCATTCATCCAGAGGATGGGCGGCGGCCACGGCGCGCGCGCGACGAGGAAGACGCATTGGCTGGCGACGTCGACCGCCGCCTGCAACGCCGCGTGTCGCGTCGTGGATGCGGCATCGATCCGGCGCACCGTGCCGCAGTAGCCGAGAAAACTGCCGTCGGCAGCGAAACGCGGTTCGCCGGATTCGACGACGCGGATCGTCCGGCCGTCGGCGCTCGTGCGTTCGACGACGAGGTCGTCATACGGCCGTCGGGCGGCGAGCGCCTCGAGCGCCGCCTGCCATGCCTGCGAATCGACCGGCCGGGCCTCGTCCAGGTGCCGGCCGCCGATCGGCGCCCATCGCTCGGCATTCGGCCACGACGGTTCGTACTCGATGCGCTGCACGCGCCCGTCGCGGTCGGTTTCCCAGTAGCCGACGCGAGCCTGCCGCCGCACGACGGCGAGCTGGCGATTGCGATCGACGAGCATCGCCTCGGCCGACTCGTTCAATGCCCCCAGCCGGTTCAGCGCGCCGGCTATCGGTTCGAGGACCGGCGCGCGCGGTCGGGCGCGAAGCCCGCGCTCGCCGATCGCGATGCGGGCTGCGGTCGCGGCCAGGCCGTCGAGCGCCTCCTCGGTGCGGGTCCAGCGCAGCCACGCCACGAGCGCGAAGCCGAGCGCGACGAAGGCGAGCGCGCTCGAGGCGAGCACGGCGAACCAGGGAAAGCCGGCCTCGATCGCCGGATTCGCCGCGGCGGCGTCCGCGCCGAGGCGGTCGATCGCGAAGCGGATCGGCTGGAACGAGAGGAACGCGGCCAGCACGGCCAGCGCTGCGAAGATCCACGCGCTGTTTCGGGCCGGGCTGACGGGGGCGGGAGAGGACACGGCGGGAGAGTCTCTATTCGATCAGGCCGTGCCGAAGCGCGTAGGACGCCAGTTCCGCGTTCGTCGAGACGCCGAGCTTCTCGAGCACGCGCGCGCGATAGACGCTGACCGTCTTCGGCGACAGCGTCAGCGCCTCGGCGATCTCGGACAACCGGCGTCCGGAGGCGATCAGCAGCAGCGTCTGCAGCTCGCGGTCGGAGAGCTGCTCGTGACGCGCGCCGCCGCCGCTGCCGGTGACCGTGTCGAGCAGCAGTTGCGCGACCTCGGGCGTCAGGTGCTTGCGGCCGGAGGCGACCGTTCGCACCGCTGCGACGATCTCGCCGGGCTCGGTCGTCTTGTTCAGGTACGCCATCGCTCCGTTGCGCAGCGCCCGGATCGCGTACTGGTCTTCGGGATATTGCGACAGCACGACGACGCGAGGCGCCTCCTCGTCGCCGGCCAGCGCCTTGAGCACGTCGATTCCGCTGCGGCCCGGCAGGTTCAGGTCGAGCACCAGGACGTCGACCGCCTTCTCGCGCAGCAGGCTGCGCAGCGACGCGTAGTCGCCCGCTTCGCCGACGACCTGGATGTCGCCGCACTCCGCGAGCGTCTCGCGCAGCCCGCGGCGGATCATCGCGTGATCGTCGACCAGCACGACGCGGATCAACGCGCGACCTCCGCTTCGGCAGCGGCGGCGCGGTCGGCGAGCGGCATCGACAGCAGCACGCACGTGCCGCGTTCGCCCGGCGAGACGTCGATCCATCCGCCCACGCGGCGGGCGCGCTCGGCCAGGCCGCGCAGGCCGAAGGAGTCGGCTTTCGCGAGCGCCTCGGGCGCAAGCCCGACGCCGTCGTCGACGATCTCGAGCGAGAGCTCGCCGGCGCCGACGATCAGGTCGATGCGCACGGTGGACGCGTCCGCGTGCCGTGCTACGTTGGTCAGCGACTCCTGCAGCGTGCGGTAGACGGTCATCGCACGGGCGTCGTCGAGTTCGACGGCGGCGACGTTGTGCGAGAACCTGACGTCGACGCCGGCGGACCGCCGGAACTCGGCGATCTGCCAGTTCATCGCATCGAGCAGGCCCGCGTCGAGCACCGGCGGACGCAGGTTGCGCTGGATGCGTTGCGCCGACTGCATGATGCCGACGACCGTCTGCAGTGCGTGCCGCGCGCGCTCGGCCGACGCCGCATCGCCGTTGCGCTCGATCCACGACAGGTCCAGGCGTAGCGTCGTGAGCATGCCGCCGATGTCGTCGTGGATCTCGCGCGCGATCGCCGCGCGTTCGTCGTCGACCACCGATTGCAGGTGCACGTACAGCTCGTGCAGCCGCTGCTCGGAATGCTCGAGCGCGCGCGCGGCGCGCTCGCGCTCGCGGCGAGCGTGCGCGAGCGACATCGCGTTGAGCAGCGCGGGCGCAAGGCGCGCGAGCCGTCCTTTCACGAGGTAGTCGTCGGCACCGTTGCGCATCGCCGCCACCGCCGCTTCCTCGCCGAGCGCGCCGGAGACGACGAGGAACGGCAGGATGCGGCCGCTCGCGCGCACGAGCTGCAACGCTTCGGTGCCGCCGAGGGCGGGCAGCTGATGGTCGGCGATCACCGCGTCCCATTCGTCCGCTTCGAGCGCGTCGACGAGCTGGGCGCGCGTCTCGATCCGACGGGCGGCAACCGGCAGTCCATCGCGCGACAACGTCGCCACCAGCAACTCGTAATCGAGTTCCGAGTCTTCGAGCACGAGCAGGCGGAACGGCCGCTCCGCAGCGAGCGGTCCGGCGGTGTCGACGTTCAAGGTGCGAGAGCGTGGGGCCGCGACAGCGGAATTGTACGGTCTTCGCGGCGCTGTTCGGCGCATCCGCTTTCGGCGTCGCCGCGACAATTGCCCGGCCCTATAGCCGCAGCGCATCGTGCCGATAACGGGACAGGCGTCCCGCTCGTTCGGCCGCTGCCCCACCGTCCTGCTTTCCAGTCCGAATGCGTGCCGCTTCCCCCGCCTCGACCCGGCCGGCCTCCCTACCGCCGGCGGGCGGCGATTTCATCATCGATCGCTCCGACTTCGAGCGCGTGCGTACGCTGATCCGCGAGCGCGCCGGCATTCATCTGGGCGTCGCGAAGCAGGCGATGGTCTACAGCCGGCTGTCGCGCCGCCTGCGCGAACTCGGCCACTCCTCCTTTGCGAGCTATCTGCACTGGCTCGAATCCTCCGCCGAGCCGGCGGCGCAGGACGAATGGCAGGAGTTCGTGAACTGCCTGACGACGAACCTCACGGCCTTCTTCCGCGAGGAGCACCACTTCCAGCTGCTTGCCGACGAGCTGCGGCGACGCGCCGGAAAGCGCGTGCACATCTGGTGCAACGCCGCCTCCACCGGCGAGGAGCCCTATTCGCTGGCGATGACCGTCGTCGAGACGCTGGGTGCGGGCGCCAACGTGCACATCACCTGCAGCGACATCAATACGAAGGTGCTGGAGACCGCCGCGCGCGGCGTCTATCCGGCCGACGTACGTGGACTGAGCGCCGAGCGGCTGCGCCGCCACTTCCTGCGCGGCACCGGGCGGAATCAGGGCTTCGTCCGCGTGCGTCCCGAGCTCGCGCGGCTCGTGTCGTTTCGCGTGCTCAATCTCAGCGACGGTCGCTGGAGGCTCGAAGAGCCCGTCGACATCGTGTTCTGCCGCAACGTCATGATCTATTTCGACGCTGCAATGCAACGCAGCGTTCTCGAACGGATTCACGCGGCGATGTCGCCGGGCGGCTGGCTCTTCGCCGGCCACTCGGAGAACTTCGCCGGCTCGCGCGATCTGTTCCGCGCGCTCGGCAAGACCGTCTACGCGCGCGAGTGACGATGACGCTGCCGCAACGATCGACGCCGATTCCCGCTTCGCGCTTCTCGCGGCTGACGCGGCTGCGCGCGGCTGCACGCCGGCCCGGCGAGGCGTCTTTCTTCTGGTACGACTCCCATTTCGGCAACGATGCGGTCAAGGTGCTGCCCGGCGAGTACTTCGTGCACGCCGAGGACATCCTGATCATGACGACGCTCGGTTCGTGCATCGCCGTCTGCCTGTGGGACCGTGAACGGCGCATCGGCGGGCTGAACCACTTCATGCTGCCCCAGGGCGCGAGCAGCGACGGACGCTACGGATCGTACGCGATGGAACTGCTGATCAACGAGATGCTGCGCCAGGGCGCCTCGCGCCCCGCGCTGGAGGCGAAGGTGTTCGGCGGCGCGCAGGTCGTCGCCGGCATGGAAACGCTGAACGTCGGCGAGCGCAACACGTGCTTCGTGCTCGAGTACCTGCAGACCGAGCGTATTCCGGTCGTCAGCCGCGACGTGCTCGACGTGCATCCGCGCAAGGTCTGCTTCATGCCGGCCAACGGGCGCGTCGTCGTCAAGCGGTTGCGGCCGACGAACGCGGCGGCGCTGCTGCAGCAGGACCGCGCCGCGGCGCAGCGCGCGCAGCCGGTGGCGAGCGCCGGGGGCAGCGTCGACCTCTTCGTCGACGCCGACGCGGGCAGGCGCCAATGAGCACCGCGCCCGCAGCCCGCCGGATCCGCGTGCTCGTCGTCGACGACTCGGCGCTCGTGCGCAGCCTGCTCACGCAGATCATCGACCGCCAGCCCGATCTCGAGTGCGTGGGCGCCGCCGGCGATCCGTTGATCGCGCGCGAGATGATCCGGAAGCTCGATCCGGACGTGCTGACGCTCGACGTCGAGATGCCCCGCATGGACGGGCTCGATTTCCTCGGGCGGCTGATGCGGCTGCGTCCGATGCCGGTCGTCATGGTGTCGACGCTCACCGAACGCGGCGCGGAG
Organism: Burkholderiales bacterium; assembly: GCA_003576795.1. Taxonomy (GTDB): domain Bacteria; phylum Pseudomonadota; class Gammaproteobacteria; order Burkholderiales; family Burkholderiaceae_E; genus Zeimonas. Next base: position 2,609 of record QEVN01000101.1, on the reverse strand, counting down.
GTCACGCTGCAGGCGCTCGAGCTGGGTGCGGTCGATTTCGTCGCCAAGCCGCGCATCGGCGTCGCCGGCGGGCTGGAGGCGCTGGCGGGCGAGATCGTCGAGAAGCTGCGCATCGCGGCGCGCGCGAGACTGCGGCCCGTGCGAAGGGCCGCGGGTGCGGCGGCGGCCCCGACGGGCTCGGGCTCGGCGCAGGCGACGGCAGCGGGGTCGGCAACGTCGGCCGCACCAGCCGCGCACGGCGCTGCGCCCGCGCGGTCCGGCGTGGCGTTGCCGCCGCAATCCGCAGCCCGGCGCTGGTTGACGACCGAGAAGCTCGTCTTCATCGGCGCCTCGACCGGGGGCACCGAGGCGACGCGCGAAGTGCTTATGCAGTTGCCCGCCGACTTCCCCGCGATCCTGGTCACCCAGCACATGCCCGCAGGCTTCACGGCGAGCTACGCAGCGCGCCTGAACTCGCTGTGCCGGATCGCCGTCAAGGAAGCGATCGACGGCGAGCGCATCCTGCCGGGGCACGCGTACATCGCGCCCGGCGGCCTGCATCTGTCGGTGCAGCGCAGCGGCGCGAACTACGTGGCGCGGGTCGACGACAGCGAGCCGGTGAACCGGCACCGTCCGTCGGTCGAGGTGCTGTTCCGTTCGGCTGCTCGGGTCGTCGGCGCCAACGCGATCGGCGTCATGCTCACCGGGATGGGTGCCGATGGCGCCAGGGCGATGCGCGAGATGCGCGATGCCGGCAGCTGGAACGTCGCGCAGGATGAATCGAGCTGCGTGATCTTCGGAATGCCGCGCGAGGCGATCGCGCACGGCGCGGTGCACGAGGTGCTGCCTCTTTCGGCGATCGCGGCGCGCCTGATCGAACGGATCCGCAGCGGGCGCACCAGCGCGCCTGCTGCCTTGCAGGCGGAGTGACACGATGGACGACGAACCGACGAGCGGCGCGCTGCCATTGCCGCTGGTGGCCGATATACAGGAAGGGCTGGTTGCCGCCTGCAACGATCTCGATCGGCTGCGCGACCTCCTCGACGACGCGTTCGGATCGCTGCTGGCGATCCTTCCGCTCGAAGCGGCGCCGCTGGGCGGGGACACGAGAACGGCGGTCACTTCGATGCAGTTCCACGATCTCGGCGTGCAGCTGATCGCGCACACCAGGAAGCGGCTGCAGTTCTGCGCCGACCGGCTTGCGCAGGACGCGTTCGGCTTCGACGAGGACGGCGAAGCGGCGATCGAGCCGGTTCGCCTTCGGGCCAATCCGGTGACCTGCGCCGAGATGGACGCGGGCTCGGTCGAGCTGTTCAGCTGACGGAGAAGGTGCGGGAGAAAAAAACATGCAGACGATTCTCGCTGTGGACGATTCGGTGTCGATGCGGCAGATGGTGTCCTTCACGCTGCGCGGTGCGGGCTTCGACGTCATCGTCGCGGTCGACGGCCAGGACGCGTGGGACAAGTCGAGCTCGCGCAGCTTCGATCTCGTGCTCACCGACCAGAACATGCCGCGGCTGGACGGAATCGGCCTCACGCGCAAGCTGCGGGAGCTGCCGCAGTACCGCTCGACGCCGATCCTCATCCTCACCACCGAGTCGGGCGACGACATGAAGCGCGCCGGCCGCGAAGCGGGGGCCACCGGATGGATGGTCAAGCCCTTCGATCCGGCCAAGCTGGTCGAGGTGATCCGCAAGGTCATGCCCGATTCGGGGAACCGGCAATGAGCGGGACGACTTCGACGCCGGGCGGCGGCTCGCTCGACCTCAGCCAGTTCTTCCAGGTCTTCTTCGAAGAGGCCGCCGAGAATCTCGAGCGCATGGAGCAGCTTCTGCTCGGGATCGACCTGCAGGCGGCCGACGACGAGACGCTGAACGCGATCTTCCGTTGTGCGCATTCGGTGAAGGGAGGCGCCGCGACTTTCGGCTTCTCCGATCTCGCGGATCTGACCCACGACATGGAGACGCTGCTCGACCGGCTGCGCCGTCGCGAGCTGGCGCCCAGCGTCGCGATGGTCGACGTGCTGCTGCAGTCGGGCGACGCGATGCGCGCGCATCTGGACCGCTACCGATCCGGCGCCGAGGCGAACGGCGTCGACGACGGGGCGGTTCGCGCAAGCCTGCGTTCGCTCGCCGAAGGCGGGCCGACGCAGGCGGCGGCGCCGGTCGCGGCACCGGCCGAAGCGCCCGTGGCGGCGCCGCTTCCCGGCGTCGGCACGAAGGAAGCCGACGCGCCGGTCGCCGCGGCCGAGCCGCGCGTGCTCGAGCTCGTGGTCGGGCCCCTCGAAGCGCCCGAGCAGGCCGACCAGCTGTTCGAGCTGTTCCGCGAGATCGAGGATCTCGGGACGATCGAGCGGCTCGATGCGGGACAGGCCGCCGAAGGAATCCGGCGCTTCCGCGTGCACACGACGAGCTCCGACGCCGATCTGCTGGATCTGTTCACCTTTCACGTCGACCGCGAACGGGTGCGGTTGCAGCCCATCTCCGACGGCTACGGCTTTCACGAGGGCGCGCCCGGCGCTCCGGCGCCGCAGCCGGCCACCGTCGATCCGCAGCCGCTCGCGCCCGGCGCCGAAGCGGCCCTGCCCGATGCAAGCGATGCCGACTTCGCCGGCGCGCGCGGCGCCGGGT
>QEVN01000100.1 GCA_003576795.1 Burkholderiales bacterium | reverse complement strand
GACGATGCGCCGCTTGCACGAAGCGGGCATTCCGGTCGGGGTGTCGCTCGCGCCGATCGCGCCGTTCCTGAACGAACCCGAAATCGAGCGCGTGCTCGCCGCCGCCCGCGAGGCCGGTGCGCGGCGCGCCTTCTACGCTCCGTTGCGCCTGCCGCACGAGTTGCGCGGATTGTTCGTCGACTGGCTCGCCGCACACTACCCGCAGCGCGCGGCGCGGGTGCTGGGCCGGCTGCGCGAGCTGCAACCGGGCAAGGGCGCATCGCGCGGGCGCGAGCGTCTTCTCGCCCGCCTGGGCGGAGAGGGCGCCTGGGCCGAGCTGGTGCGGCTTCGCTTCGACATGGCGCTGCGCCGGCTCGGCTACGAGCACGAGCGTCTCGCGCTTCGCACCGACCTGTTCCGCCGGGATGCGCAGCCCGCGCAGCTCGGGTTGTTCTGAGCGTCGCCGCGCCGGTCTTCGTCCGGGCGTTCTGCGCTAGAATGTACGGTTTTTCGCCCCTCCCCAAGGAAACCGGAACATGGTCGTCATCCGCCTGACGCGCGGCGGTGCCAAGAAGCGCCCCTTCTATCACATCGTCGCGGCGGACAAGCGCAGCCGGCGCGACGGCGAATTCATCGAACGTCTCGGCTTCTACAACCCGATCGCCGCGGAGAGCGAGCCCGGGTTGAAGCTCGCGGTCGATCGCCTCGAGTACTGGAAACAGCAGGGCGCGACGCTGTCGCCGACGGTCGCGCGACTCGCGCGTGGCTACCAGCCCGGGCAAGCGCCGGCCGCCTGAGCCGGGGTCGGCTGAACTGGCAACTGAGCCGGAAACTGAACCGGCAGCTGAGCCGGCAGAACCGGTAGCGCCGGTTCTCGTCGGACGCGTCGTCGGCGCCTGGGGCGTGCGCGGCTGGGTGCGCGTGGCCCCTTTCAACGATCCGCGTCTTTCGCTGCTGCTGCAGTTGCCCCGGTGGTTCCTGCGCGCGCCCAGCAGCGGAGCGTCCGCCGGCGGGGCCGCGCCTGCCGGCGCCGGATGGCGCGCGGTCGAGGTCGAGCGGGTGCGAGTCCATGGCGCCGACGAGATCGTCGCCAGGCTCGCCGGCGTCGACGATCGCGATGCTGCGCTCGCCCTGGAGGGCGTCGAAGTCTTCCTCGAGCGCGCCCGCTTCCCCGCTGCGTCGGCCGACGAGGTCTATTGGGCCGATCTCATCGGCTGCGTCGTTCTCGACCCCGACGGAGCGCCGCTCGGTACGGTCGTCTCCATCGACGATCATCCGGCGCATCCGGTGATGCGCCTGTCCGATGCCGGCCGCGAGCGACTCGTGCCGTTCGTGCCCGAACTGATCCGTTCGGTGGATCTCGAGGCCCGGACCGTCGTCGCCGACTGGCGACGCGACTGGTGACCATGCGCTTCGACGCGATCACGCTGTTTCCCGCGATGTTCGACGCAATCACGCGCTTCGGCATCACGTCGCGCGCGCACGAGCGCGGATTGTGGTCGCTCGCCTGCTGGAATCCGCGCGATTTCGCCACCGACGCCTACCGCAGCGTCGACGATCGCCCCTACGGCGGCGGGCCCGGGATGGTCATGCTCGCGCAGCCGCTGGCGGCGGCGATCGACGCGGCGCGCGCGGCCGAGCCGGCCGGTCGCCCGGTGATCGCGCTGTCGCCGCAGGGCCGCCCGCTGGACGATGCCCGCGTTCGTGCGCTCGCGCGATCGTCCGGGGCCATCCTCGTTGCCGGCCGCTACGAGGCGATCGACCAGCGGCTGCTCGACAGCCGCGTGGACGAGGAAATCGCGGTGGGCGAGTTCGTCGTCTCGGGCGGCGAACTGCCGGCCATGATGCTGATCGATGCGGTGGTGCGACTGCTGCCCGGCGCGATGAACGACGAGCGATCCCCCGCGCAGGAGTCCTTCGCCGAGGGGCTGCTCGATCATCCGCAATACACGCGTCCGGAAGTCTTCGAGGGCGAGCCGGTGCCGGCCGTGCTGATGTCGGGGCACCATGCGCAGATCCGGCGCTGGCGCCGGCAGCAGGCGCTGCTCGCCACGCAGCGCAAGCGGCCCGACCTGGTCGAGCGCGCGCGCGCGCAGGGAAGGCTCGACGCCGAGGACGAGCGCATCCTGGCGGCGGCCCGGCTGGCGCCGCCCGGGAGTACAGGCTAGAATCTCAGGTTTTCCGTCCTCTGCGCGCAGTTCTCCGCAACGGCCCCGGCCGCGGAGACCCACAGCGCACGTGCATGGGCACGTGCCGACGAGAAGAGCGGGCGCGACACGACGGCCAGGAGATCCCGATGGACCTTATCCGACAACTCGAGCAGGAAGAAATCGACCGGCTCGGCAAGACGATCCCCCCCTTCGCGCCCGGCGACACCGTCGTCGTCAGCGTCAACGTCGTCGAAGGCACGCGCAAGCGCGTGCAGGCCTACGAGGGCGTGGTCATCGCGATCCGCAACCGCGGGCTCAACTCGTCGTTCATCGTCCGCAAGATCTCCTCGGGCGAAGGCGTCGAGCGCACCTTCCAGCTGTATTCGCCCCTGATCGCCGGCATCGAGGTCAAGCGCCGCGGCGACGTGCGCCGCGCCAAGCTCTACTACCTGCGCGACCGCTCCGGCAAGTCCGCGCGCATCAAGGAAAAGCTGCCCGGCCGTGCGCCGCGGGCGGCTGCGGCGCGCAGCTGAGCGCAAGACGCGCACAGCCGAGCGCAACTGAAGCCCAACTGAGCGCGATCGGGCACGCGGAGAGGTCGGAGGGCGCATGCCGCGCGAGCCGGTCGCGCCCCTTCCGTCCTTCGATCCCCGCGAGCTGCCTGCCTTCGAGGCGCACGACGGCCTGCCGCCGGTTCCCGCCGAGCGGCTGAGCGAGCCGGCGCTGCGCGAGCGCTTCGCCAATCCGCCGCGCTGGCAACCCGAGCAGACCAACGACCGCTTCCGCATCGACCGCGGCGACCCGCGCGCGGCGGCCGTGCTGGTCCCGATCGTCGTGCGCGAGCAGCGCAGCACGCTGCTGCTGACGCAGCGCACCTGGAACCTGCGCCACCACTCGGGCCAGGTCGCCTTTCCCGGCGGACGCCTGGAAAGCTCGGACGCGTCGCCGGTGGCCGCGGCGCTGCGCGAGGCGCAGGAGGAGATCGGCCTCGAGCCGGCGCGCGTGGAAGTGATCGGGCCGCTGCCCGAGTACCTGACCGGCACCGGCTTCCTCGTCACGCCGGTCGTCGGCCTGCTGCATCCGGGCTTCGAACTGCACCCCGAACCCTCCGAAGTCGCGGACGTTTTCGAAGTACCTCTCGATTTCCTGATGAATCCCCGCCATCATCAGCGCCGCAGCATACGGATCGAGGGCGGCGCCGAGCGCACGTTCTTCACGATGCCGTATCGTGCGCCGGGCGAAACCGAGGAGCGATTCATCTGGGGGGCTACTGCCGCGATGCTGCGCAACCTGTATCGGCTGCTGATCGCCTGAGCACCGGCGCAGCGGCGGGCGACACGAAGGCATGGGCTTCATCGCACTGATCTTCACGCTGCTCATCGAGCAGGGCCGACCGCTCGGCGCGGGCAATCCGGCGCATCGCGCCGCGCTGGCCGTTGCCGATTTCGTCCGCGCGAACACCGACGCGGGCGAACGGCAATACGGCATCCTCGGCTGGTTGCTGGTGGTCGGAGCCGCCGTCGTCGGCGCTGCGCTGCTCGAGTGGCTGGCCTCCGCCGTGCATCCGCTCGCGGTCTTCGTCGTGCACGTGGCGGTGCTGTACCTGACGATCGGTTTCCGCCAGTTCAGCCACGCGTTCACCGAGATCCAGGTAGCGCTCGCCGCCGACGATCCGTCCGGCGCACGCAGCGTGCTCGACCGCTGGCTCGGTCGCGTCGAGGTCGACGATTCGATCGAGCGCGCCGTGCACGACGCGTCGGTGCAAGGCGTCTGCCGCGAAGCGATCGCCGGCGCGCTCGTCGCCGCGCACCGGCACGTCTTCGGGCCGTTGTTCTGGTACATCCTGCTGCCCGGCGTCATCGGTCCGGTGCTCTATCGCGTCGCCGAACTCCTCGCCCGTCGGTGGGCGCATCCGGTCATCGAAGGCGCGACGCAGGTCGAAGAGCCCTACGGCGTGTTCGCCGACCGCGCATTCCGCGTCATCGACTGGCTGCCCGCGCGGCTTTCCGCAGCGGGTTTCGCGGTCGTCGGCAACTTCGAGGACGCCGTCTACTGCTGGCGCGGCGCCGTCGCGTCGGGCACGGCGAACGACTCGCGCGCATTGCTGCTCGCGTCGGGCGGCGGCGCGCTCGGCCTGCGCATCGCCGAGCCCGTGCTCGAGGCGCGCTGGGCGGCCGGCGACCAGGGCTTCGAATGGCCCGGAGCCGAACCCGACGCCGGCGCGCTGCGCAGCGCGGTCGGCCTCGTCTGGCGCTCGGTCGTGCTGTGGATCAGCCTGTTCGCGATGGTGACGATCGCGGCGTGGCTTGGAAGATAGGGAAGGGTGAATTTCCCCTTCACCCTTCACCTGTTTCGATCTGAAGAAACAGCCGATAACGCAACCCATCGATCTCCCCGCGCTGCGCGGCGCTGCGGATCGCGCAGTCGGGTTCGTCGCGGTGCGTGCAGTCGTTGAAGCGGCAGCGTCCGATCAGCGCGACGAACTCGCGCATCGCGTGCAGCCGCTGCGACGGCGACAGGTGGTTCAGTCCGTAGGTCTGGAAGCCGGGCGTGTCGACGATGCGCGCGTCGGACGCGGTATGCGCGGGAACGTCGAACAGGCGGCTGAAGGTCGTCGTGTGCCGGCCGGTGCCCAGCGCCTGCGAGATCGCGTTCGTGCGCGCCTGCGCGTCGGGCACCAGCGCGTTGACGAGCGTCGACTTGCCCATGCCCGATTCGCCGAGCAGCACCGTCGTGCGGCCGGCGAGCCAGTCGCCCAGCGATGCGCGCGTCGCCGACGGATCGGTCAGGGCGCTCACTTCGAAGACCGGATAGCCGAGCGAGCGGTAGACGGCGGTGCGCGGCGCGATCGCTTCGCGCGCTGCCGGGCGGTCCATCTTGTTGGCGACGATCGCCGCTTCGATGCCCGCCGTTTCGATCGCGATCAGCATGCGCATCAGCAGTTCCTCGGAGAACGGCGGCTCGCCGGCGACGACGACTGCCGCGCGATCGACGTTGGCCGCGATCAGGCGGGTGCGCCAGGCGTCGCTACGCGTCAGCAGCGTCGTGCGCGCGTGCAGCGATTCGACCACCGCCTGCCCGGCGCCCAGCGCGCGCAACTCGACTTCGTCGCCCACGCACAGATCGGTGCGCTTGCCCCGCGTGACCGCGAGCCGCTCGCTTCTGGATCGCGCGCGCAGCCAGTACTGCCGTCCGAAGCTGGCGAGCACGCGTCCCGGCTCGGTGCCCGTGGCCGCCCCCGTTGCCGTGGCGGGTCGAGGATCAGTTGCCGCTTCGTCCGAAGACGGCATCGGTCTTGGCTGCGCAGATGAAGTCGTTCTCCGAGATGCCGCCCACCGAATGCGTGGCGAAGCGCACCGTGCACCGGTTGTATTCGACGACCAGCTCCGGATGGTGGTCCTCGCCGTGCACCATCCAGACGAGCCCGTTCACGAAGGCGATCGTCTCGTAGTAGTCGCCGAAGGCGAAGCCGCGTTCGATCGCGCCTTCGCGCTGGCTCCAGCCGGGCAGTTCGGACAGCTGCGCGTCGATCTCGGTCTGGGACCAGGCGCCGCCCGACAGCGGTCTCGACTTGCGTGCGAGCAGCTCGGCGCGGGACATCGGTTCTCTCATCGAAGACCTCCGGCGCGGATCGGAATCAGGCAGAGGAGAGCTGGCCGAGCCGGCCGATGCGCTGCGACGCCGGCGGATGCGAGTCGTAGAACGCCGAGTGGACCGGATCGGGAGTGAGGGTGGACGCGTTGTCCTTGTACAGCTTGACGAGCGCGGCGACGAGGTCCTGCGCGCGCGCGTGCCGCGCGGCGAAGGCATCGGCCTCGAACTCGTGGCGCCGCGACACCGCGGCGAACAGCGGCTGCAGCAGGAACGTGAACACCGGCATCACGAGCAGGAACAGCACGAGCGCGACCGCGTCCAGCTCGCCGACGCCCGGCGACACGCCGAGCCCTTCGTAGAACCACGCCTGGCGCGACAGCCAGCCGAGCAGCCACAGCCCGGCGAGGCTCGCGGCGAACATCAGCGCGATCCGCTTCTGCACGTGGCGACGCTCGTAGTGGCCGAGTTCGTGCGCGAGCACCGCCTCGATCTCGGGCGGTTCGAGGCGCGAGAGCAATGTGTCGAAGAACACGATGCGCTTGGCGCGACCGAGCCCCGTGAAATAGGCGTTGCCGTGCGCCGAGCGCCGGCTGCCGTCCATCACGAAGAGCCCGCGGGACGCGAAGCCGCAGCGCGCGAGCAGCGCCTCGACGCGGGTCCGCAGCTCGCCGCCGGGCAGCGGCTCGAAGCGGTTGAACAGCGGAGCGATCACGGTGGGGTAGAGCACGAGCACGGCCACGTTGAACACCGCCCAGGCGGCCCACACCCACAGCCACCACAGGCCGCCGCTGCCGCGCATCAGCCACAGCACGAGGGCGAGCAGCGGCAGCCCGAGTATCGCCGCCACCGCGGCCGCCTTCGCCGCGTCGGCGAAGAACAGGCGCGGCGTCATCCGGTTGAAGCCGAAGCGCTGCTCGATGCGGAACTGCCGCACCCAGGCGAACGGCAATTCGAGCAGCGCGGAGATCGCGAAGACCGCGGCGACGAAGACGATCGAGCGCAGGAAGGCGGAGTCGGGCAGCAGCGAGCCGAGCGCGACCAGCAGCGCCTGCAGGCCGCCGAACAGCGTGAAGCCGAGCAGCACGAGCGCACCGAACACCGATTCGACGATCGACAGCCGCGTGCGCTCGATCGTGTACGACGCGGCGCGCCGGTGCGCGGCGAGGTCGATGCGCGACGCGAAGCCGGCCGGAACCGAATCGCGATGCGCGGCGACGTAGCGGATCTGCCGCGTCGCCAGCCACAGCTTCGTCGCCACCGAAGCGAGCAGCGCGACAGCGAACAACAGTGCGAAGGCCTGCGATGTCAAGGGGAAACGCTATGCGAGAATCGACGATGGAGAAAAAAATTATGTCACAGCGTCCGGAGGCCCCTTCGCCTTCTCCCGACGAATCGAGGCTCATCTGGATCGACCTCGAAATGACGGGCCTGAACCCTGCCGTCGATCGCATCATCGAAGCCGCCGTGGTCGTCACCGACGCGCAACTCGCGGTCGTCGCGCACAGCGAATCCTATGCCGTGCATCAGCCGCGCGCCGTGCTCGATGCGATGGACCAGTGGAACCGTTCCACGCACGCGCGCACGGGCCTGGTCGAGCGTGTGCTCGCCTCCTCGTACACCGAAGCCGAAGTCGAGCGCCGGCTGCTCGACTTCGTCGCCGCGTGGGTGCCGGCGAACTGCTCGCCGATGTGCGGCAATTCGATCTGTCAGGATCGCCGCTTCCTCGCGCGCTACATGCCGCAGCTCGAGGCGCATTTCCACTATCGCAACCTGGACGTCAGCACCCTGAAGGAGCTGTGCCGGCGCTGGCGACCGGAGATCGCGAAGGGCTTCTCGAAGAAGAGCGATCACACGGCGCTGGCCGATGCGCTGCTGTCGATCGACGAGCTGCGCTACTACCGGCAGCACTTCCTGGTCAGCGCGCCGGCCGCCTGATCCCTTCGGCGCCGGCCGGCGCATCGTCGCCGCGGCGGTACAGCCGGAAGCGCTCGTCGCGGTCGCTGCGGCGCCTGCCTTCCCACAGCAACTGCCAGCCGGGGCGGGCGTCGGCGCTCGTCCGCGCCGTCGGCCCGTTGTCCTGCACCAGCAGCCAGCGGCAGCGTGCGCCCGGCTCGGCGAAAGCGGCAAAAGGCAGCTGCGCGAAGTAGTAGAAGCTCGCACGCGCCGCGCGCTCGACGTTGTCGGTGACCACGCAGTCGGCGGCGTTCGCATCGCCGGCGTCGTAGGCAGCGCGCAACTCGGCCGACAGATCGCGGTAGGTGTTCCGTTCGTTGAATACCGGCAGCCACAGCGTCATCAGCAGGAACCACGCCAGCACGACGCCGCCGCACGAGAGCACCATCGGGCGCCAGATCATCGGCGGCTGGCGCGAGACGCGCCAGCGCACCAGCAGCAGCCACGCGGCGGTGGCGGCGATTCCGAGGACGACCTCGCCGAAGACGCCTTCCGGGAGGAAGCCCGGCGCGATCTGGCGCATGCGGAACGCCATGCGCGGCGGAAAGCCGGTCATCAGCGCGATCCAGTAGGCCCAGATCACGATGCTGAACAGCGTGAAGCTGGTGACGGCGAACCAGTCGATGAGGTTGACGATCCCGCGCCGGAGCGTGGGCACGCCGACGGCGGCGAGCATCGCCAGCGGCACGGTGGCCGGCAACAGCCATCCTTCGGCGCCGTTCGGCGCGAGCAGCGCCCGCAGCCCGAGCGCCAGCGTGGCGAGCGCCGACAGCGCGACGGCCGGCTCGCCCCATCGTCCGCGCCAGCGGTACGCGGCCCACAGGGCCACCGGCCAGGCCGGCCAGTAGAACCACGGCGCGGTCTGCGCGAAATAGCCGATGGCGTCGAGCGTAGGGCCGGACAGCGCTTCGCGGTTCCAGGCGAGCCAGCCCGCCAGGTGCTCGCGGCCCGGCAGGGAGTTCAGCAGGGCCAGCGGCCAGGGCAGCGCGAGCAGGACCGCGGAGCCGGCGGCGAAGACGAGCATGCGCCGCCCGATCAGCCGGAACGAGCGGCTGGCCAGCGGCAGCGCGACGAGAACGACGAGCAGCGCACCCGCGTGCCCGATGCCGCGCGTGAGCAGGCTCGCGGCGATGGCCGCGCCGGCGAGCGCGCCGCCGATCGCCGGACGCTCGAGCGCCTGCGCGCAGCCGAACAGGAACAGCGCGATCCAGGCGAACTGCGCCGGCTCGGCGGTGGTCTCGTGCATGCGCAGCAGCAGGCCGAAGGTGGCCATCAGCACGAGCAGGCCGGTGTCGGCGATCGCGCGGCCGTAGTCGGTGCGCGAGGCGGAGGCGCCGAACGGGTCGGAAGGCTGCACGCCCTGCCGGCGCGCCAGCGCATAGATCGCGTACCAGACGAGCACCAGTCCGATCGCGAGCATGGCGAGCACCGCCGCCCGAACCGCCGCATGCTCGCCGAGCAGCGAGTGCGTCGCGCGACCGAAGGCGGCGGCGATCCAGAACGGAAGCGGCCCCTCGCCGACCACCGGCTGGCCGGCGATGTTCGGCATCAGCCAGTCGGCGGAGTCGCCTCGCATCATCGTCAAGGCGATGCCGAAGCCGGCGGCGTCGAGCTTGCGCCAGGGATCGCGCGCGACGAACCCGGGCACCGCGTATAGCGCGCAGACCAGCAGCAGCCCCCAGCGCGGCAGCTTGCCCGCCTGCAGCTCGGTGACGATGAACGGTCTCATCGACGGCTCGGGCCAGGAAAGAGGGGCCAAAAAAAAGGCAGCCGAAGCTGCCCGCGGAAGTGGTTTTCCGCCCGGTTCTCTACTTCCCGCCTCTGGCGAACTTCTGGCGGAACTTCTCGACGCGACCCGTCTCGATGATGCGCTGCTGCGCGCCCGTGTAGAACGGATGCGACTCGGAGGTGACGTCGAGCTTGAACAACGGATACTCCTTGCCGTCGTCCATCTTGATCTTCTCGCGCGTGCCGACCGTGGAGCGCGTGACGAACTTGAAGCCGTTCGCCATGTCCATGAAGACGACTTCGCGGTATTCGGGGTGGATGCCCTGTTTCATGTTCGGATTCCGTGGCGGGGGCAAAGCCGGCGGGGCAAAGCCGATGCTGGGAAAAGCCGGCAATTATAGCGGATCAGCCGCCGCGCCGCATCATCTCGAAGAACTCCTGGTTGCTCTTCGTCTGGCGGACCTTGTCGAGCAGGAATTCCATCGCCTCGAGCTCGTCCATGTCGTGCAGGAGCTTCCTCAGGATCCAGATCTTCTGCAGCACCTCGGGCTTGATCAGCAGCTCCTCGCGCCGCGTGCCCGAGCGGTTGATGTCGATCGCCGGGTAGACGCGCTTCTCCATCATCCGCCGGTTCAGGTGCAGCTCCATGTTGCCGGTGCCCTTGAACTCCTCG
>QEVN01000099.1 GCA_003576795.1 Burkholderiales bacterium | reverse complement strand
GGCGTCGTCACCATCGGCCAGCTGCTCGGCATGGCGGCGCACCTCGAAGGGCTGCAGGTGACGGTGCTCGACATGGCCGGCCTCGCGCAGAAGAACGGCGCGGTGATGAGCTTCGTTCGCTTCGCGCGGGCGGGCGAGCCGCTGTACGCGCCGCGCATCGGCGTCGCCGGCGCCGACGCGGTGCTCGGCTGCGATCTCGTCGTCACCGCGGGGCGCGAGGCGCTCGCGCGGATGAACGGCGCGACGCGCGTGGTGGCGAACGTCGCGGGAACGCCCACGGCCGATTTCACGCGAAATCCGGACTGGAAGTTCCCGGCCGACGGCATGCAGTCGGCGATCGCCGATGCGGTGGGCACGGAGAACGCCGAGTTCGTCGACGCCACCCGGCTTGCGACGGCGCTGCTCGGCGACGCGATCGCATCGAACCTGTTCCTGCTCGGCCATGCGTGGCAGCGCGGGCTGGTGCCGTTGTCGGGCGCGGCGATCGATCGCGCGATCGAGCTGAACGGCGTGGCGATCGAGCAGAACCGCACCGCCTTCGCCTGGGGGCGCACGGCTGCGCTCGATCGCGAGCGGGTCGAAGCCGCGGCGGCCGCCGGGCTCGGCAAGAGCGCGCCCACGCCGGTGTCGCGCCGCCTGTCGGCCTCGCTCGACGAAACGATCGCGCGACGCGTCGACCATCTCGTCGATTACCAGGACGAGCGCTACGCCCGGCGTTACCGCGAGCGCGTCGAGCGCGTGCGCCAGGCCGAGCGTGCGCTGGTCGGCGAGGGCCCGCTCGCCCTCACCGACGCGGTCGCGCGCAACCTCTTCAAGCTGATGGCCTACAAGGACGAATACGAGGTCGCGCGGCTGTACACCGCGAGCGCGTTCCGCGAACGACTGGACGAGCAGTTCGAGGGCGACTTCCGCCTGAGCTTCCACCTGGCGCCGCCGCTGCTCGCGCGGCGCAACGCGAAGGGCGAGCTGGTCAAGCGCGAATACGGATCGTGGGTGATGAACGTCTTCGCCGTCCTCGCGCGCCTGCGCCGCCTGCGCGGAACGACCTTCGATCCCTTCGGTCGCACGGAGGAACGACGCGCCGAGCGGCAACTCGTCGCCGACTACGAGGCCACCGTCGACCGGCTGCTCGAAACGCTCGACGTCCAACGCCTGCCGCTGGCCGTGCGGATCGCTTCGATCCCCGACGAGATCCGCGGCTTCGGCCACGTCAAGGCGCGCAACCTCGCCTCCGCGCGCAAGCGCTGGGGCGAGGAGATGGCGCGCTACGAAGCGCCGGCGCCGGTCGAGGCGGGCTGACGGGCACCCAAGGGAAAGCCGGGTCCCAAAAGGAAACCCCGCCGAGGGGCGGGGTTTCGATGAGCGAACCCCGTCGTCGACGGAGTTCGGCGTTGCCGGTCCTTTGCAGGACCGGCCGACTCGCCTCGCTCAGGCCGTCTTGCGCTGCTGCGGCTGCGCGGCGCGCGTCGCGGCGGTGGCGGCAGCCGTGGAGGTCGTCTTCGCCGCGGCGGCGATGTTGGCCTCGGCCACTTCGACGGCCTGCTTGGTCGCCTTGTTCAGCTGGTCGAACGTGGTGTTCGCCGCGCTGACCGCCTGCTTCATCAGCGTGACCACGCCTTCGCTGCCGGCCGGCAGGTTGCGCGCGAACGCGTCGATCGCCGCGTAGATCTGGCGGTTGTTCTCGGCGTACTGGCGCTCGAACAGGCGGGCGAGTTCGCTGCCGGTTTCATTGGCGATCTCGTAGACGTGCTTGTAGTACGCGGCGACCTTGTCGGTCGTCGGCTGCACGGACGTCGTGGCGAGGTCGGCCCACTGCTTCGGGTCTTTCACCTCGACCAGCGTGCGCAGCGTCTCGGCGGACTCCTCGAAGGAGGTCTTGGTCGCCTGGACGTTCAGCGCGGCGAGTTTCTCGAAGCCGGCGATCGAGGCGGCGGTGGCGTTCTGGAAGGCCTCGAGTGCCGATTTCTGAATCTGGGCGAATTGCTCGGGGTTGGTGATCATGGGTCAGCTCCTGTGTTTCCGGTGTCGTTGTCGGGGGGAGGGAGAAGAGCGGAGCAGGTTTGCTGCAACGCAACAATCGGGAGTTTACGGTGCGCACCCGCGATGTCAAGCGGTTTTTGCTGCGACGCAACGAAAGTTCCTGATCGAGCTGCCGAAAGCCGGTCGGTTGTCAAGGGAGAAAGGGCCGTCCGTCGCAGAAAAACCACCGATCATCGAGAAACGGGTTCAAGGTTCATCGGCAAGTCCCTCAATTACTTGCCTTTTCTGTAGACTCGCGGCTCGAGGGAGTCGGGGTTCTCGGAGAGGGCAATGGCGGGTGGATCGCGGCGGGGCTGGCGGCGCGCGTGCGTCGCTTTCTTGATTTCCTTCGGTCTTGCTGGGGTATTCCAGCCGACCCTCGCGGTCGCATCCGGGAAACGCGCCGCTGCGAACGCCGAGCCGACGCGGACCAAGAAATCCGCCGCCGCGACCCGTACGTCCAGGCCGGCGGCGTCGACGGTCAGCGCCACCAGGCCCAGGACCGCCCGCGCCCGGGCCGAGTCGGGGGCGAAGCGCGTGAAAGTCTTCGTCGACGCCCGCACGAAGGTCGCCGCCGAGGCGCGCGCACCGGTCGTCGACAGCGTGCGCGCCGGGCAGGCGCGCCCGTCGATCGGGCACGCCTTCGGGCTGCACGACGTCGAGGATCCGCTGTCGCTCGAATCGGCCGTCGCCCTCGTGCTCGACCAGCGCAGCGGCGAGGTGCTGTTCGAGAAGAACTCGCGCGCGGTGCTGCCGATCGCCTCGATCAGCAAGCTGATGACCGCGATCGTCGTGCTCGACGCGAAGCTGCCGCTCGACGAGATGCTCGAGATCTCGGAGGCCGACGTCGATACCGAGCGCTTCACGCGCTCGCGCCTGCGCACCGGCACGCGCCTCACGCGCGACGAACTGCTGCACCTGGCGCTGATGTCGTCGGAGAATCGCGCCGCGCACGCGCTCGGCCGCCACTATCCGGGCGGGATGCCGGCCTTCGTCGCGCAGATGAACCACAAGGCGCAGGAACTGGGCATGACCAGCTCCGGCTTCGTCGAGCCGACCGGCCTGTCGAGCAGCAACGTGTCGAGCGCGCGCGACCTGGCGCTGCTCGTGCAGGCGGCGTCGCGCTACCCGCTGATCCGCGAGTATTCGACGGCGAGCGCGCTGTCGGTCGACACCGGACGCCGTACCGAGAGCTACCGCAATACGAACCGGCTCGTCGATCGCAGCGACTGGGAGATCGGCGTGCAGAAGACCGGCTTCATCTCCGAGGCGGGCAACTGCGTCGTCATGCAGGCCCGCATTGCTTCGCGGCCGGTCGTGATGGTGCTGCTCGACGCCGAGCAGCGCGCCGCGCGGGTCAGCGATTCGCTGCGTATCCGCCAGTGGGTCGAAGGACTGGGCGCGGGCGGCGTGCGCCGCGTGGCGCATCCCGACGGCGAGGCGGAGCAGCCGGCGCGCGAGCCCGGCGCGCACAACGTCTGAACGCGTCGGAAAGCCGAAGGGCGCGCACCGTTCGGCACGCGCGGGCGCCCGCGGACCGGCGCGGTGCGTCCGACGCTCAGGAAATCGCCCGTTCCTCGGCGTCGTAGCCCAGCGACGACGAGATGCCGTCGGCGGTGCGGCACAACTGCTCGATCCAGTCGTCCTGGATGAAGTCGGCCGGCGCCGAGATCGACAGCCCGGCGACCAGCTTGCCGCTGTCGTCGCGCACCCCGGCGGCGATGCATCGCACGCCCAGTTCCAGCTCCTCGTTGTCGCGCGCGTAGCCGCGCGCGCGCACGAGCGCCAGCTCGCGTTCGAGCCGCGGCAGGTCGGTGATGCTGTTGCGCGTGTGCCCGGCGAGCCCCGTGCGCGCAGCGTAGGCGCGCACCAGGCGCGGGTCGTCGGCGGCGAGGAACAGCTTGCCGACCGAGGTGAGGTGCAACGGTGCGCGACCGCCCACCGCACGCACGACCTGCATGCCCGAACGCTCGGAAACCGCGCGTTCGATGTAGACGATCTCGTCGCCCTGGCGGATCGACAGGTTCACCGTCTGCCCGGTGCTGCGATGCAGTTCGCGCATCGGGTCGAGCGACGCGTCGCGCACGTTCATCCGCGCCTTGACGAGATTGCCCAGCTCGAGCAGGCGGATGCCCAGCTGGTAGGCGCCGGGTTCGGCGCGGTCGACGAAACGCGCGGTGACGAGGTCGTTGAGAATGCGATGCGCGGTGGACGGATGCAGTCCGGTGCGCAGCGAGAGTTCCTTCAGGCTCACCGGTTCGCGTTGCTCGGCGAGTGCATCGAGCAGCGACACGAGGCGCTCGATGACCTGGATCGCGGTGCGACCTTCTTCGTTCGCGGAGCTTCGGGGGCGGGGCATCGGGCTAAGTCGGTTTCCGAGCGGCCTGGCCGCAAGGGTAGCACGATGCGCGAGGGCATCCTGCAATGTGAAACACGGGGGAATCCGGCGGGCCGGCCTTCCAGCCGCGCGCCTTTTCACGTCGCGCAGCCGCGTCGGTACACTCGCCTGGCATCCGGTAACGCACCTGCCTCGATGATCCCGTTCAACCTCGAACGTCCCGCGACGGAACGCCGGCTGCCGATCGAAGATCGGACCGGGCGCGCGCCGTGATCCGTCGATCGGTCGCCGTCACGCTGTGGCGCGTCCTCGCGCTCGTCAGCGTCGCGCTCGGGGTGCTCGGCATGGTGTTGCCGGTGCTGCCGACCGTTCCGTTCCTGATCGTCGCCGCGTGGGCGGGCAGCCGCGGCTGGCCGCGGCTGGAAACCTGGCTGCTCGAGCATCCGCGGCACGGGCCGGCGATCCGCCGCTGGCGCGACCACGGCGCGGTTCCGCGGCGTGCGAAGTGGGCGGCCTCGACGATGATGGTGCTCAGTGCGCTGACGCTCGCGATGATGGCCGTGCCGCCGTGGGTGAAGCTCGCCGCCCCGTCGATGATGGCCATCGTCGCGATCTGGCTGTGGAGCAGGCCGGAGGCTTGAGGGAACGCTGCGCGTTCAGCCCAGCCAGGTGCGCAGGATGCCGAGCGGGTCGTGCGCGCGGGCGATCGACACCATCATTCCGAAGCAGGCGAGCGCGGCGATCGACCAGGCGAGCCGCGAGGCCGTCGAGCGGGCGCGTCGCAGCGCCATCGTGCCCAGGCCGATGTACACGAGCAGCAGCGCGAGCTTCGCCGCCAGCCACGGCACGACGAAGGGGTTCAGCTGCAGGACGTGGAGCAGCAGCAGCGCCGCAGCGAGCAGGCCGGTGTCGATCAGCCAGCTCGCGCGGCGCGCCGCCCTGGAGGCGCTCCAGCGCGCCCCGGCCATCGTCGCGATCGCGCGCGCCGTGAACAGCGTGCCGCTCGCGGCGACGAAGCCGATGTGGGCGAGGCGGATCTGCGGGTAGAGGTCGAGCAGGAGCGCCGAGGCCATCCGCGGAGGTTCAGCGGATCGTGAAGTCGATGACGATCTCGCCCGGGTTGCGGCTGATGTACTGGATCTCGATGTGCTCGCCGAAACGGTCGAGGATCTGGTCGAGCAGCGGCAGCGGATCGTGATCGTTCATGAAGCGCATCGTCTCGCCGGGCTGCAGCGCGCCGAGCGCGCCGAAGATCGCCGAGTGGCGGAAGCGGCGCGCGACCCCCCGCGCATCGAAGGGATAGGTGGTTTCGCCGAGGATCCGCAGGGAGTTGTCCGACATGTTCTTTGCTCCGGTGAGCGATGGCGCTGGCCGCGTGACGGGCTCGTTCGCCGAAAGCGGAATCTAAAATGATGCTTTAGCGCAGTCAAGCGGCGCGCAACCCAGCTCCGGCCGCCCGGGCCTCATTCTGCGCGCGCGACGGCGACGCGCGTCGCGTCGCGCAACGCGCGTGCGCACTCGCCGATCAGCATCGGTCCGCGGTAGATCAGCCCGGTGTAGAGCTGCACCAGCGTGGCGCCGGCGACGAGCTTCGCGCGCGCGTCGTCGGCGCACAGGATGCCGCCGACGCCGATGATCGGGTAGCCGGCCGGCAGCGCCGCGCGCAGCGCGCGGATCACGCGATTCGAGGCTTCGAACACCGGCGCGCCGGAGAGCCCCCCGGACTGCGCGGCGTTCGGCAGGCCGGCCACGTCCTCCCGCTCCATCGTCGTGTTCGTCGCGATCACCGCGTCGATGCGGTGCCGGACGAGCAGTTCGGCGATCGCCTCGATCTGCGCGTCGTCGAGGTCCGGCGCGATCTTCAGCGCGAGCGGCACGCGGCGCGCGTGCTCGCGCGCCAGTTCGTCGCGGCGAGTGCACAGCGCCTCGAGCAGTTCGTCGAGCGCATCGTGCGATTGCAGTTCGCGCAGTTTCGCCGTGTTCGGCGAAGAGACGTTCACCGCGACGTAGCTCGCGTGCCGGTAGACGCGCTCGAGACCGATGCGGTAGTCGTCCGCCGCCCGCTCGAGCGGCGTGTCGGCGTTCTTGCCGATGTTGATGCCGAGCACGCCGCGCCAGCGCGCGCGCGCGACGTTGGCGACGAACGCGTCGACGCCGTCGTTGTTGAAGCCCATCCGGTTGATCAGCGCCGAGCGCTGCGGCAGCCGGAACAGTCGCGGGCGCGGATTGCCGGGCTGCGGCCGTGGCGTGACCGTGCCGACTTCGAGGAATCCGAAGCCGAGCGCGGCGAGCGCATCGACGTGCGCCGCGTTCTTGTCGAGCCCGGCGGCCAGGCCGACGCGGTTGCGAAAGCGCAGCCCCATCACCTCGACCGGGTCGTCCACCGGGCAGCCGGCCAGCGCGCGAGCGCCGCCGAAGGCGGCGGCGCCGTCGAGCGCGCGCAGCGTCAGTTCGTGCGCAGTCTCGGGATCGAGGGCGAAGAGCAGCGGCCGGGCGGCCGCGTACGGAATCATCGCGAAGGGGGTGCCTCGCGCTCTTCGAGCCGCACCCATTCGCCGTCCTGCAGGCATTCGAGCGGCCGGAAGCGCGCCTTGTACGACATCTTCGGGCTCTGCTCGATCCAGTAGCCGAGGTACAGGTACGGCAGTTCCAGGCGGCGGCACTGGTCGACCTGCCAGAGGATGTTGTAGGTACCGTAGCTCGCCGCGACGTCCGGGTCGAAGAACGTGTAGACCGACGACAGGCCGTCGTCGAGCACGTCGATGATCGAGACCATGCGCAGCGTGCCGTTCGATTCGCGGAATTCGACCAGGCGCGTGTTGACCTTGCTCTGCAGCAGGAACTGCGCGTACTGCTCGCGACTGTCCTGGTCCATTCCGCCGCCGGCGTGCCGGCTGGCCTGGTAGCGCAGGTACAGCGCGTAGTGCTCCGGCGAGAAGCCCAGGCGCGCGATCAGCGTGCGCAGCGTTTCGTGCGCCTTCAGCGCGCGCCGCTGGCTGCGATCGGGAACGAAGGAAGCCGCCGGAATGCGCACCGGCACGCACGCGCGGCACGCGTCGCAATGCGGACGGTAGGTGAAGATCCCGCTGCGCCGGAAGCCCGCGCGGACCAGGTCGCCGTAGACGTCGGCGTTGATCAGGTGGTTCGGCGTGGCGACCTGCGAGCGCGCCTGGCGCTGCGGCAGGTAGCTGCACGGGTACGGTGCCGTGGCGTAGAACTGCAGTGCCGAGAACGGCAGTTCCTTCAGGTGCGTCATGCGTGCGGCAATGCGATGCGCATCGTTCGCCAATCCGGAGCGGGTTGTCGAACCAGTTCGTCGACCCTCTCGAGAAATGCCGCGCGTGGGATTTCGCGCGCGCCGAGCGACGCGAGATGGCGAGTGCTCTGCTGGCAGTCTATCACGCTGAAATCGTGCGCCTCGAGCATTCGTGCGAGGGCGACGAGCGCTGCCTTCGAGGCGTCGGGTTCGCGCGCGAACATCGATTCGCCGTAGAACATGCGCCCGATCGCCACGCCGTACAGGCCGCCGACGAGCCGCTCGTCGTTCCACACCTCCACCGAATGCGCGAAGCCGAGGCGATGCATCGCGCCGTATCCGGCGCGGATGTCTTCGGTGATCCAGGTGCCGTCCTGCCCGGCGCGCGGCGCCGCGCATTCGCGCATCACGCGCTCGAAGCAGACGTCGAGCGTGACGCGCCAGCGCGCATCGCGCAGCGCCGCGCGCAGCGTCTTGCGCAGCGATCGCGAGACGCGCAGCTCCGGCAGGTGCAGCACCATGCGCGGGTCGGGCGACCACCACAGCACCGGCTGCCCGCGCGTGTACCACGGGAAGATGCCGCGGCGGTACGCCTCGATCAGGCGAGCCACCGACAGCTGCGCGCTCGCCGCGAGCAGTCCGTTGGGCACCTGCCAGGCACGCGCCGGGTCGGGCAGCGGGTCTTCGGGGCCGAGCCAGGCGAGCACGCGACGCGGGGAGCGGGACACGACGCCGTGGGCCGGATCAGCCGCACTGCATCAGCTGTCGGCAATAGCGCTCGATCGGCACGGCGGTCGTCGATTCGCCGACCGGCCGATGCTCGGCGCCGCCGTGCTCGAGCGCGAGCTTCATCGCGAACTGGTCGAAGAACGCATCGAACAGTTCGCCGCCGCGCGTGCCGACCGCATGCAGGCCGTCGTCGGCGGGATCGTGCTCGAGCACGATCGCGGCCAGCGGCTGCGTGGCCGGGCCCGACAGGACGCGGGCACCGGCCGCCGGGTCGTATTCGCTGTGCTCGGAGCAGCAGTGGATGACCTGCGCGCGGTGCGTCACCGCCGAGGGCTCGTCGCGGTAGTTGATGAAGCTGATCTCGCGGGTCGGGTACGCCATGCGATGCGCGCAGATCGCGGAATAGGCGACGATCGAGCGCTTCGGGCCGACGCCGCCGTCCCAGGTGTAGCTTTCGTCGTGGCTCGTCTCGAGCGCGACCGAGGGTCGGGTCGGCCTGCCGAGGTCGATCAGGAAGGCCGGCGTGCCGACGAAGGGGTACGGAAAGACGAGCGCCTTGCGGGGCGGGATCGATGCGGCCGCGAGCGGCCGGCCGTCCGCGCCGAGCAGGCGCGCGCGCGGCCAGCTGCGCGGCTTCGCCGACGATGCCTGCTGCGCGGCCTGTGCGCGGCGCGCGTGCAGGACGGAATCGGCGGCCGCGGCGGCTGCGCAACCGAACAGGAAATCGCGGCGTTGCATGCGCTCGCTCCCCGGCAGACTCACGAAGGCGATCGACG
Organism: Burkholderiales bacterium; assembly: GCA_003576795.1. GTDB lineage: Bacteria > Pseudomonadota > Gammaproteobacteria > Burkholderiales > Burkholderiaceae_E > Zeimonas. The sequence goes on along the minus strand of QEVN01000099.1, from coordinate 1,076 downwards.
CGGGCCGACCGCTCCGGTGTGCATCGACTGCGTTCCTTCGCGCCGGTCGGCGAAGAACCAGCGCAGCGCCTGCGTGACGCTGCGGAAGGCGAGCGAATCCCACGGGATCTCGTCTTCGCGGAACAGCTTCGCTTCCAGGCTCTCGGGGCCGGGCTCGAAGGACGGGTCGAGCAGCGCCGCGCGGAAGAACAGGTGCACCTGGTTCACGTGCGGCACGTCGATCATTGCGAACGGCGGGCCCAGCTCGATGCGGGCTCCGGCCTCCTCGACGGTTTCGCGTTGCGCGCCCTCGGCGGTGGTTTCGCCGTTCTCCATGAAGCCGGCGGGCAGCGTCCAGAAGCCGTAGCGGGGCTCGATCGCCCGCCGGCACAGCAGCACGCGGTCTTCCCAGGTGCAGACGGTGCCGAGAACCATGTTCGGGTTCTCGTAGTGGATGGTTCCGCAGCGGGCGCAACAGAAGCGCGCCCGGTTGTCGCCGGGCGGGACGGTCGAGTGGACCTCATGGCCGCAAACCGAGCAGAACTTCATCGCGTGCGGTCAGTGTAGCAGCGCTTGATTCGCGTCAAGGACGAGCGCATCATCCCCAACGAAAGTGAGAACTGTTCTCGTTGAGGGCAGGCTGCCGCTCTCCGTCCCGCTATTCTTTCCCGTCCGCAAGGAACTCCGATGCTTCTCGACAAACTCGTCGCCGCGTTGACCGGCCCGCTGCTGCTGTCGTCGCTGCTGCTGTTCGCTCCGGCCGCTTCGGCCCTGGAGTATCCGATCGGCTCGCCGCAGAACGCGGCCGGCATGGAGATCGCCGCGGTCTATCTGCAGCCGATCGACATGGAGCCCGAAGGGCACATGCGCAAGGCCGCCGATTCCGACGTGCACCTGGAGGCCGACATCCACGCGCTGTCGACCAACGTCAACGGCTATCCCGAGGGTGCCTGGATTCCGTTCCTGCTCGTGCGCTACGAGATCACCAAGGCCGGTTCGAACGAGACGATCCGCGGCGACATGATGCCGATGGTCGCCAGCGACGGGCCGCATTACGGCGACAACGTCAAGCTGCAGGGCCCGGGCAAATACCACCT
>QEVN01000098.1 GCA_003576795.1 Burkholderiales bacterium | reverse complement strand
GCGCTCGATCAGCCCCGCATGCGTGCCGACCTCGACGACGCGCCCGCGATCCAGCACCACGATCCGGTCGGCGCCGACGATCGTCGACAGCCGGTGCGCGATGACGATCGTCGTGCGCGATTGCATCGCCCGCTCGAGCGCTGCCTGCACCGCGCGCTCGCTCTCGGCATCGAGCGCGCTCGTCGCCTCGTCGAGCAGCAGCAGCGGCGGGTTGCGCAGCAACGCGCGCGCGATGGCGATGCGCTGACGCTGCCCGCCCGACAGGCGCACGCCGCGTTCGCCGAGAAAGGTGCGGTAGCCGTCCGGAAGCCGCTCGATGAACTCGTGCGCGTTGGCCGCCTGCGCGGCTTCGATCACCTCGGCGTCGGTCGCGTCGAGCCTGCCGTAGCGGATGTTCTCCATCGCATCCGCCGAGAACACGACGCTGTCCTGCGAGACGAGCCCGATCGCGCCGCGCAGCTCGGCGAGATCGAGCGCGCGCAGGTCGACGCCGTCGAGCAGGATGCGGCCGGCCTGCGGATCGTGGAAGCGCAGCAGCAGCTGGAACATCGTCGTCTTGCCCGCACCCGACGGACCGACCAGCGCCACCGTCTCGCCGGGAGCCACGGCCAGCGTGATCGCTTCGAGCGCCAGTTCGTCGGGCCGCGACGGATAGCGAAAACTCACGCCTTCGAAACGCACGCCCGCGCCGGCCCGGCGCACCGGCAGCGGCTGCGTGCGCTGCGGCGAAACGATCGACGGCTGCGCCCCGAGCAGCTCGAGCAGCCGCTCGGTGGCGCCGACTGCGCGCTGCACGTCGCCGAGCACCTCGGCGATCGCCCCGGTGGCGCCTGCCACCAGCGCCGAGTACAGGATGAACTGCGTGAGCAGCCCGGCGGTGAGCCGCTCGTCGAGCACGGCGCGGGCGCCCAACCACAGCACGAAGACGATCGCGCCGAACACGAGCACGATCGCCAGTGCGGTGAGCGCCGCGCGCGCCCGCGTGCGGCGGATCGCGCTGGCGAAGGCCGATTCGGTGGCCGCGCCGAAGCGCTGCGCCTCGAGCGGCTCGCGTACGTAGGCCTGCACGATCTGGATCGCGCCCAGGGTTTCGCCGGCCAGCGCGCTGGTGTCGGCGAGCGCGTCCTGGCTCGCGCGCGACAGCCGTCGCACGCGGCGCCCGAACACGAGAATCGGCAGCACCACGACGAGCAGCAGTCCGACGATGATCGACGCCAGTTCGGTGCTGGTGACGATCAGCATCGCCAGCCCACCGACGAACAGCAGCGCATTGCGCAGCCCCAGCGAGACGCTGGTGCCGACCAGCGTCTGGATCAGCGTCGTGTCGGTGTTCAGCCGCGACAGCACCTCGCCCGTCTTCAGCGTCTCGAAGAAGCGCGCGTCCTGCCGCAGCACCTGGCGGTAGACCGCGCGACGAAGATCGGCGGTCACGCGCTCGCCGAGCCATGACACGCTGTAGTAGCGCAGCGCCGTGCCGAGCGCGAGCACGACGGCGACGCCGAAGAGTGCAAGGAACCACGTGTCGACGTCGCCGGAGAGCGCCGCGCCCGCCACACCCTGCGGAGACGCGAAGCCGACGTCGATCATCCGCCGGAAGGCGAGCGGGATGACGAGCGTGGCGGCGGCGGCCACGAGCAGCGCGGCGACCGCGACCGCCACGCGCGCCCGATAAGGCGCCATGAACGGCCACAACTCGCGAAGGATCGACAGCGAGCCGCGGCCGGCGCTCGAGGCGTTTTCGGGCGCGGCGCCCGATTGCGCCCCCGACGCGCTCAAGCGCTCGGCCGCGTCATGTCCTGCGGACGCACCCATTCGTCGAACTGCTTCGCGTCGACGTAGCCGAGCGCGAGCGCCGCCTCGCGCAGCGTCGTGCCTTCGCGATGCGCCTTCTTCGCGATCTCGGCCGAACGCTCGTAGCCGATGTGCGGATTGAGCGCCGTCACCAGCATCAGCGAGCGCTCGAGCAGTTCCTCGATGCGCTCGTGCACCGGCTCGATGCCGCGCGCGAGATTGCGCTCGAAGCTCGCCAGTCCGTCGGCGAGCAGCCGCAGGCTCTGCAGCGCGTTGTGCGCAATGAGCGGCTGGAACACGTTCAGCTCGAAATTGCCCGAAGCAGCGCCGATGCCGATCGCGACGTCGTTGCCGGCGACCTGTGCGCCGATCATCGTCAGCGCCTCGCACTGCGTGGGATTCACCTTGCCCGGCATGATCGAGCTGCCCGGCTCGTTCTCCGGAATGCGGATCTCGCCCAGCCCCGAGCGCGGGCCGCTCGCCAGCCAGCGCACGTCGTTGGCGATCTTCGTCGCGCCTGCGGCGAGCGCGTGCAGCGCGCCGTGCAGCGCGACCACCGGCTCGTGGCCGGCGAGCGCGGCGAATCGGTTCGGCGCGGGCACGAAGGGCAGCGACAGCCGCCGCGACAGTTCCTCGGCCACGCGCGCGCCGAACTCCGGATGCGTGTTCAGCCCCGTGCCCACCGCCGTGCCGCCGATCGCCAGTTCGCAGACGGCAGGCAGCGCCCGCACGATCGCTTCGCGCGCGCGATCGAGTTGCGCGACCCAGCCCGACATCTCCTGGCCGAGCGTCAGCGGCGTCGCGTCCTGCAGATGCGTGCGGCCGATCTTCACGATGTCGGCGTATTCGCGCGCCTTCTCGTCGAGCGTCGCGCGCAGCGCATCGAGCGAGGGCACGAGACGCCGGGCGACGGCGGTGGCCACCGCGACGTGGATCGCGGTGGGAACGACGTCGTTGGACGACTGGCCGCGGTTGACCTCGTCGTTCGGGTGCACCAGGCGCTTCGTGCCGCGCTCGCCGCCGAGCAGCTCCGAGGCGCGGTTCGCGAGCACCTCGTTGACGTTCATGTTCGACTGCGTGCCGGAGCCGGTCTGCCACACCGCCAGCGGAAACTCCTGCGCATGCAGGCCGTCGAGCACCTCGTCGGCGGCGCGCACGATCGCGTCGGCCTTGGCCGCGTCGAGCCGGCCGAGATCGCGGTTGACGATCGCGGCGGCCCGCTTGACCTGCGCGAGCGCCGAGATCAGCTCGTCGGGCATGCGCTCGGTGGAGATCGCGAAGAATTGCAGCGAGCGCTGCGTCTGCGCGCCCCACAGCCGGTCGGCCGGCACCTCGATGGGGCCGAAGGTGTCGCGCTCGATGCGCATCGATGCGTCGTTCGTCGTCATGGGTAATCAGCCTCCGTGGTTCGGCAGCGCGCCGATCGCCTGCAGCGCGGCGCGCACCTCGTCGACGCCGGCGGGCGAAAGCGGCGCCTGCGGCGGCAGCGGAGCGCCCACCGCATAGCCCTGCAACTCGAGCCCGCCCTTGATGCACGCGGCGAGGTTGTATTTGGCGAACGCCTGGTTCAGCCGCCACAGCGGGCGCTGCAGGTCCATCGCGCGCGTCCAGTCGCGGTCGCGGCACGCCTCGTACAACGCGACGCTCTGCCGGGGAGCGATGCACGCCGGGCCCGCCATCCAGCCGACGCCGCCGATCAGCATCACGCACGCCGGGATGTGCGCGGAGGCGGCGAACACCTGCATGCGCCCCTCGACGCGATCGAGGATCGACAGCAGCCGCCCGGTGTTCGACGACGCGTCCTTGATGCCGACGATGTTCGGCACGCGGCTCAGGCGCTCGATCACCGGCAGCGACAGGTCGGAGCGCTGGAAGTTCGGATTCGTGTAGAGCACCAGCGGGAGGTCGACGGCGCGCGCGATCGACTCGAAATAGGCCTGCACGCCGTCGTCGGCGATCGGGAAATAGGCCTCGAGGATCGCGATGATCCCGTCGCAGCGCATCTGCGCGAAGGCGCCGGCGCGCCGCTGCGCCTCGGCGATCGTCGTCGCGGCCACGCCCGCGAGCACGGGCACGCGCCCGGCCGCCGCCTCGACGACGGTGGCCACCACTTCGCGCTGCTGCTCCCAGTCGAGGTAGGCGAACTCGCCGGTGGAGCCGAGCGCGGCGAGCCCGTGCACGCCGGCGGCGATCAGGTCGTCGCACAGGCGCGCGAGCACGTCGGTGCGAACGCGCCCGTCGGCATCGACCGGAGAAACGAGGTAGGGGAACACGCCGTGGAAAGCGGAATCGGACATCGCGCAGGATTCGGGAGAAGGAGTCGGGGGAGGCGCCGCGGGCGGCAGGCGGCCGGGCCGCACTGCGTTTCCGGGACGCGGGCTTCGCCCGCGATTGTCGCCCCTTTCGTCGCCGGCATTCGCGCCGACCCCGCCGCCGGTGCCGCCGTCGATGAATCGACGCTCGCCGCTGCGGTTTCCCGGAGAATCGGATGCCCGATCCGCAAGGAGCAACGATGAATCCGACCCGACGCGCCTGCCTGCGCGCGAGCGCCGCGCTCGCCGCCGCTTCCTCGATCCCCTGGCTCGGCGGCTGCGCCGATCTCGGTCCCGGCGACCTGCCCGGCTCGATCGCGTATCGACCGAAGGGCGTGCGCGGCGCCGCGCTGCGCGACGGGGTGGCGCGCACCGAGATCGGCTCGACCGTCGTCACCTCGGTGCGCGACGGCTTCGCGACGATGCCGCTCGACGAGAACTTCGTGCCGGGCGTGCCGCTGGCGCAGGTGCGCCAGGCGCTCGACGACGCGGGCCTCGGCAGCGCGTCGGTCACCATCCCGTTCACCGCCTTCGTCGTCGAGCGGCGCAAGCGCCGCATGCTGCTCGACGCGGGGAACGGAAGCTTCGGCGCGCCCGGCAGCGGGCGCCTGCTGGCGAACCTGCGCGAAGTGGGCATCGAGCCCGCCTCGATCCAGGACGTGCTGATCACGCATTTCCACGGCGACCACATCAACGGACTGCGCGGCGCCGACGGAAAGCTCGCCTTCCCGAACGCGACGATCCACGTGCCGGCGCCCGAATGGGACTGGTGGATGGACGACGCGCGCATGCGCGCCGCGCCGGCCGCGATGCGCGGCGCCTTCGAGGCGACGCGGCGCGTGTTCGCCCCGATCGCCGCCGACGTGAAGCGCTTCGCGCCCGGCGCCGAAGCGCTGCCCGGCATCGCCACGATCCCCGCCTTCGGCCATACGCCCGGCCACACCGGCTTCGGCTTCGAGGACGGCGGGCACCGCTTCGCCTATCTCGGCGACCTGACGAACGTCACGGCGCTCTTCCTGCGCCATCCCGACTGGGCGGTACGCTTCGACATGGACCCGGAAACGGCGCGGCGTTCCCGGCGCCGCCTGCTCGACGAGGCGGTCGCGGGGAACTGGGTGGTCGCCGGCTTCCATTGGCCGGGCTCGGCGATGGGGCGCGTCGCGCGAATCGGCGACGGGTACGAGTTCGCCCCGCTCGTCTCCTGACGAACGGCCGGACGATCGACAGGCGTCGCAGGCGCGCAACGACGGGCGACGACGACGCGACGTTCGTCCCGTCGTGCGTCGCGTTCACGCCCCTGCTCGTCGTTTCCCGGCGATGCGGGCGCCTACTCTCGATGCGTGCCCTCCGTTGTCCCTTCGAACGAGGAGACGTCCGATGGAAACGATCGGAATCGAAATCGAAACGCCGGCCGAGCACGACCATGCGCTCGTCGCCGAAGCAAGCTGCTCGCTCGCGACGCTGCACGCGCCGCAGGCCGCGCTCGACGCCGCCCGTCGGCTCTACCAGCGCAACCGCTCGGGACTCCGCTTCTTCTGCGAGAACCGGCGCGTCGTGCCGGTGGACCAGCTCGAGGCGCTCGGCGAGTTCGGCGAGGAACTCGACGCGCCGATCTACGCGATGGCGCCGTCGTCGCTGCCCGGAGTCACGCGCAGCACCATGTGATCGCGGTGGACCAGCTCGGGTTCCTCGACGAACCCGAGGATGCGCGCGATCTCCGAGGACGGCTTGCGCATGATCAGGCGCGCCTCCGAACTGGAGTAGCCGGAGAGCCCGCGCGCGATCTCGCGACCGTCGGGATCGAGAATCGCCACCGCTTCGCCGCGCTCGAAGTCGCCGACCACGTCGGTGACGCCGATCGGCAGCAGGCTGCCGCCCCTGCGCAGCAGCGCGCGCGCCGCACCGGCGTCCAGGCGCACGGAACCGCGCAACTGCAGGTGGTCGGCGAGCCACTTCTTGCGCGCGGCCAGGCGCGGCGTCTGCGCGACGAAACGCGTGCCGATCGACTCGCCGGCGGCCAGGCGCACGAGCACGTCGGGCTCGCGGCCCGAAGCGACCACCGTGTGGGCGCCGCCCGCCGAAGCGCGGCGCGCGGCCAGCACCTTCGTGATCATTCCGCCGCTGCCGATCGCCGAGCCGGCGCCGCCCGCCATCGTCTCGAGGGCCGGATCGCCCGCCACGACGCAGTCGAGCAGACGCGCATCGGGATCGCGCCGCGGGTCGGCGGTGTACAGGCCGCGCTGGTCGGTGAGGATGACGAGCACCTCCGCGTCGAGCAGGTTGGCGACCAGCGCGCCCAGCGTGTCGTTGTCGCCGAACTTGATCTCGTCGGTGACGACGGTGTCGTTCTCGTTGATGATCGGCACGACGCCCAGCGCGAGCAGCGCGAGCAGCGTCGAGCGCGCGTTCAGGTAGCGCTTGCGGTCGGCGAGATCGTCGTGCGTGAGCAGCACCTGCGCCGTGCGCAGTCCGCGATGTCGGAAGGCGCTCTCGTAGGCCTGCACGAGCCCCATCTGCCCGACGGCGGCGGCGGCCTGCAACTCGTGCATCGCCTTGGGGCGCCGCTTCCAGCCGAGCCGCTTCATCCCTTCGGCGACCGCGCCGGAGCTGACCAGCACGACCTCCTTGCCGAGCGCGCGCAGTTGCGCGATCTGCGCGGCCCAGCGCCCGATCGCCGCCTCGTCCAGCCCGCGCCCCTCGTCGGTGACCAGCGAGGAACCGACCTTGACGACGATGCGATGCGCGTCGCGCACGGCGCCGAACTGCGGATCGGCGGGCGCGGCGGCGACGGCCGCGCTCTCGCCGACGCCGTTCGACGTCGCCTCAGCCACGCCCGTGCCTCGTTTCGCTGCGGCGCTCGTCGAAGGCGGGTGCGTCGCCGCGAGGAACGCCGTCGCTCGCATCCGCTTCGGCGGGCGCATCGAAGCGCACGTCGCGTTCCTCGTTCTCCTTCGGGCGCGCTGCATCGAGCCAATCGGCGACGGCCAGGCACAGGCGCTCGCAGCCCTCGCGCGTGAGCGCCGAGATGGCGAACACGCGCTCGACGGGAATCGCGTTGCGGCCGCGCCCGCGGTAGCGGGCGACGAAGGCGTCGATGCGCTGCTGGCGCTCTTCGGGCGCGATCATGTCGATCTTGTTCAGCACCAGCCAGCGCGGCTTCTCGGCGAGCGCGGGATCGTAGCGGCGCAGCTCGCGCACGATCGCGCGCGCCTCGCGCACCGGATCGGCAGCGGCGTCGAAGGGAGCGAGATCGACCAGGTGCAGCAGCAGCCGCGTGCGCTGCAGGTGGCGCAGGAACTGGTGCCCCAGGCCCGCTCCCTCGGCCGCGCCTTCGATCAGGCCGGGAATGTCGGCGATGACGAAACTGCGCTCGGGGCCGACGCGAACGACGCCGAGATTCGGGTGCAGCGTGGTGAACGGATAGTCGGCGATCTTCGGGCGCGCGTTGCTCACCGCCGCGATGAAGGTCGACTTGCCCGCGTTGGGCATGCCCAGGAGCCCGACGTCGGCGAGCACCTTCAGCTCCAGCCGCAGGCGGCGGTGCTCGCCTTCCTGCCCGGGCGTCGACTGGCGCGGCGCGCGGTTCGTGCTCGACTTGAAGCGCAGGTTGCCCAGGCCGCCCTCGCCGCCGCGGGCGAGCAGCGCGACCTGGTCGTGCTCGACGAGGTCGGCGACGGTTTCGCCCGTGTCCTCGTCGAAGATCTGCGTGCCCACCGGAACGCGCAGCCGGATGTCGTCGGCCGCCGCACCGTACTGGTCGGCGCCGCGGCCGCGCTCGCCGTTCTTCGCGAGGAACTTGCGCTGGTAGCGATAGTCGACGAGCGTGTTGATGTTGCGGTCGGCCACCGCCCAGACGCTGCCGCCGCGCCCGCCGTCGCCGCCGTCCGGTCCGCCGCGCGGCACGAACTTCTCGCGCCGGAACGACACCGCGCCGGCGCCGCCGTTGCCGCCGGCCACCTCGATGCGCGCTTCGTCGATGAATTTCATGGGCGGTGATCAAAAGCCCCGCTCCGCGGGGCTCTCGTGGCGCTGCCGCGCGAGTGGGGCCTTCGCCGCCCCGCGAGTGGGGCCTTCGCTGCCCCCGCGAGCGGGGTCCCCATACCCCGCCCGGGACTTACTGCACCGGCTCGACGCTGACCGTGCTGCGGCGAAGCGGGCCCTTCACGCCGAACTTCACGTGTCCGTCGACCAGCGCGAACAGCGTGTAGTCCTTGCCGACGCCGACGTTCTCGCCCGGATGGAACTGGGTGCCGCGCTGGCGCACGATGATCGAGCCGGCCCGGACGGCTTCGCCGCCGTAGGCCTTCACGCCGAGCATCTTCGGTTGCGAATCGCGGCCGTTTCGCGTCGAGCCGCCGCCTTTCTTCTGTGCCATTTCGCTTACTCCTGCGCCATCGTCGCCACGGCCGACGATTCGGCCGGCTCGGCCGACTGGCCGGACTGACCTGCCGCCGCCTGCGCATCCGCGCGCGTTTCGCCCAGCGCCGACGCGATGCGCCCGATGAACAGCTCGGTGTAGTTCTGCCGGTGGCCCTGCGTCTTGCGATAGTGCTTGCGACGGCGCATCTTGAAGATGCGGATCTTCTCGCCCCGGCCGTGGGACAGCACCGTTGCCGAGACCGTCGCACCCGATACCAGCGGCGCGCCGACCGAGAGCTGGTCGCCTGCGCCGACCGCCAGAACCTGGTCGATCGTGATCTCCGCTCCGATGTCCGCCGGTATCTGTTCTACCCTGATCTTGTCGCCGGCAGCGACGCGATACTGCTTGCCGCCGGTTTTTATGACCGCGTACATGGAATCTTCCTTTCGAGGGGAACCGGGAATTATGGCCGATTCGCGGCGACCGGTCAAAGAATCGGGCGGCCGACTATAATCGCCCTAACCTCCGCGCCGATGAAGCCCCTCGAACTCTTCCCCGTCCTCGCGTCGGACCTCGCCGAGACCGACCGCGTCATTCGAGAGCGGCTGGGCTCCGAGGTACCGCTGATCCGCAACGTTGCCGACTACATCATCGGCGCCGGCGGCAAGCGCATGCGTCCGCTGCTGGTGCTGCTCGTCGCGCGCGCCCTCGGGCAGGAAAGCGGGCAGCGCGCCTACCTGCTCGCCGCGACCGTCGAATTCATCCACACGGCCACGCTGCTGCACGACGACGTCGTCGACGAGTCGGAACTGCGCCGCGGCCGCCGGACGGCCAACGCGATGTTCGGCAACGCGGCGTCGGTGCTCGTCGGTGACTTCCTCTATTCGCGCGCCTTCCAGATGATGGTCGACATCGACGAGATGCGCGTGATGAAGGTGCTCGCCGACGCCACCAACACGATCGCCGAGGGCGAGGTGCTGCAGCTGCTGAACTGCAACGACCCCGACACCGACGAGACGCGCTACATGCAGGTCATCCGCTACAAGACGGCGCGGCTGTTCGAAGCCGCCTCGCAGCTCGGCGCGATGCTCTGCAAGGCCGCGCCGGGCGCCGAGGCCGCCGCCGCCGAATACGGCCGGCGCCTGGGCACGGCATTCCAGCTGATCGACGACGTGCTCGACTACTCGGGCGTCACCGGCGACATCGGCAAGCAGGTCGGCACCGACCTGCGCGAAGGCAAGCCCACGCTGCCGCTGATCCACGTGATGGAACAGGGAACGCCCGCCGAGCGCGCGCTCGTCCGCCAGGCGATCGAGCAGGGCGCCACCGACCAGTTCGACCCGATCCTCGAAGCGATCCGCCGCACCGGCGCGCTCGACTACACCCGCCAGCGGGCGCGCGAGGAGGCGCAGGCCGCGCGCGACGCGGTCGCGGCGATGCTGCCGCCGCAGGCGGCTTCCGTGTACCGCGACGCGCTGCTATACTTGACGGCTTACTCGATCGAGCGCGACCACTGATTTCGGTGGTGCGAAGAGCGGCTGAATCCCGACCACGGGCCGCGTCTTCGGCGCAAGGCGGGTGCGAATCGCCGCTTCCTTCAGGCTTGCCTGCCTGTCCTTCCCGGGAAGCGCATCGCGGGGTGTAGCTTAGCCTGGTAGAGCGCTACGTTCGGGACGTAGAGGCCGGAGGTTCGAATCCTCTCACCCCGACCAGGTTCTCTCAGAACTGCTCCCAGTCGTCGGTTCCGGTGGCCGTCGCCTCGACCTT
>QEVN01000097.1 GCA_003576795.1 Burkholderiales bacterium | reverse complement strand
TCGTGCGACGTCCGGCCTTCGATCCGCTCGACCGCCTCTATCTCGTCGCGTGCGCGGCAATCCCCGCGGCGTACCTGCTGAACATGGCGCTGGCCGGCTGGGCGCCTTCGTGGCTTCATCGCCCCGCGCACCTGCTGGTCACCGGCGGGCTCGTGTTCCTGTGGATCGGGCGCACGGGGCTGAGCGAACGCGCGCTGTTGCGCGCAGTCGCCCTCGCTTCGTTCACCGTGCTCGGCATCGCGCTCTTCGACGTGCTCGTGCACGGCAGCGTGCGCGTGTTCGGCTGGCGCCATCAGTGGAATGCCGTTCCCTTCGGCAACTTCTCGCTGCTGCTCGGTTTCATCGCTTTCGCCGGCTGCATCGGGCCGATGCTCGGCGGGTCGCGGGACAAGGCGCGCGTCGCGCTCGGTCTCGCCGCGACGGCCGCCGGCATCCTTGCGTCGATCCTCACCGGCACGCGCGGCGGCTGGCTGGCCATCCCGGTGCTGCTCGGCGTGGTCTTCTGGGCCGCACTGCGCACGCACCGCAGCCGGGTGCTCGCATCGAGGCACTTCCTTGCGGCACTCGGCGCGATACTCGCCTTCGTCGTCGCCGGGATGCTGCTGTCGGAGAACGCGCAACACCGCATCGACATCGCCGTCGAGCAGGTCGAGGCGTTCCTGGACGGCGCAGGCGGCCGCAATTCGTTCGACAGCTCCACCGAGTTGCGACTCGAGATGTGGAAATGGGGACTCGAGCAGGCCGCCGAACGCCCGCTGACCGGCGTGGGGCTGGCGAACTACGACGAAGCGCGCCAACGCGCGGTGGAAAGCGGCCGGATGCCGGCTTCGTTCGCCGGCCTGGCGAACCTGCACAACGAGCTGATCTCGAGCCTGGCGCTCGGCGGCGTCCCTACCGCGCTCGCGGTCGTCGCATTCTGGATGCTGATGGTTTCGTTCTTCGGGCGTCGGGTCGACGAGAAGGAAGTCTTCTTCTTCGCGACCAGCGGCCTGCTCGTCGTCGTCGGCACCTGCATCTTCTCGATGACCGAAGGTCTGTTCGGAACCAGCGCGGGAACGAAGGCGCTCGCGCTGCTGCTGGCGATCCCGGCCGGTGCGCTGCGCTACTGCGTGGCGCTTCGGGGCGGCGCCGATGAAGGGCTGCCGTGAGTGCCGAACTACCCGGGGACGATCGGCCGCGCACGCTCGTCGTGCACCATCGAAGCGGCATCGGCGACCTGATCTGGCACGTTCCCTACCTGCGGGCGATCGCCGCGACGAGCCGGGGCGGGCGCGTGACGCTGATGGCGCGACCGTCGTGTCGCGCGCCGGACCTGCTCGCCGGCGAGCCGGCGATCGACGAAGTCATCGAGTACGACTACCGTCCGCGTCGCAGCGAATCGCGGCGCGGGCGCGACGACGGCCTGCGCGGTTTCCTGCGGATGGCGGCGATCCTTCGATCGCGCCGCTTCGATCGCGTCTACGTCTTCTCGTCGCGCATCCGCTATGCGCTGCTCGCGTGGCTGGCCGGGATTCCGCGGCGCTCGGGATTCGGCTTCTCGCGCGCGCAACGCTTCGGCCTGAACGCCGGCCCGTACATCCAACGGCACCGAGGCGAGGGGAACTGGGTCTATCCGGAGGCGACCGATTTCGCGCGCGCGCACGGCTTCGTCGACCGCCCGCTGCTGCCGCGCATCGAGGTGCCGCCAGCGCTGCTCGAAGAAGCTTCCGGTCGACTGGCGTCCTTGCCGGTGCCGCGCGTCGCCCTCGTGATCGGCACGTCGGAGCCGAGGAAGGACTGGGGCGCGGCCAATTTCACGCGGCTGGCGCAGGCGCTGCTCGATCGAGGCGTCGGCGTGCTCGTGATCGGCGGTCCGGCGGAGGCCGAGGCGGCCGATCGCATCCTCGCCGGCCTGCGGGACCCGGACCGCGCGATTGCGATCTGCCGTGCTTCCGTGCTGCAATCGGGCGCGGCACTGAAGTGCTGCGATCTTTGCATCGGCAACGACACCGGCGCACTGAATCTCGCCGCCGCCGTGGGCGTGCGGTGCCTGGGCCTGTTCGGCACGACGCGCGCGCTGCGCCACGATCCGCAGATCGAGGCGATCGAAGCGCCGGCCATGCGGGCGATCGACCCGGAAGAAGTGCTGCGCAGGGTCGATGCGATGCAGCCGGTTGCAGCCTCCGAAGCGGGGATCCCCTCTGCCTGAACGCATCCTGATCGTGCGCACCTCCGCGATCGGCGACGTCGTCTTCACGTCGCCGCTCGCGGCGGCGCTGCGACGCACCTGGCCCGAGGCCTACATCGCCTGGGTCGTCGAACCCGGAATCGACGCGCTCGTGTCGAACGATCCGGCGATCGACGAATGCATCGTCTGGCCGAAGAAGCGGTGGCGCGCGCTGCTGCGCACGGGCCGCTGGATCACGCTCGTTCGCGAGGTCCGGCGTTTTCGCGCGTTGCTGCGCAAGGGGCGCTTCGATCTCGCGCTCGACCTGCACGGACTGTTCAAGAGCGCCTTTCTCGCGTGGCTGAGCGGCGCGCCGCGCCGCGTCGGCCTCGGCGCCCGGGAAGGCAGCTCGCGCTTCGTCACCGAGGTCGTGCCGCGCGGCGGCGATCCGCAGCGGATATCGTCGGAATATCTTCACCTGGCCCGACATCTGCAACTGGACGTCGGCGACTTCCTGCCGAGCCTACACGTGGGCCGCGAAGCGGCGACGTCGGCCGCCGCGCTGCTCGGCGAGAACGGCCTCGCTGCCCGCGGCTACGTCGTGTTCGCCGCTTTCACCACCCGCCCGCAGAAGCACTGGTTCGACGAGGCGTGGCGCGAGCTGTCGACGCGCCTGCAGGCGGACACCGGCCTCGTTCCGCTGCTGCTCGGCGGGCCCGCCGACCGGCTGGCGGCCGAGGCGCTGGTGCGCGATGCGCCGCACATCGTGAATCTCGCCGGCCGCACCGATCTCGCGCAGGCGGCCGCGCTGGTGCGCGATGCGGCGCTCGTCGTCGGCGTCGACACCGGGTTGACGCACATGGGAATCGCCTTCGGCGTACCGACCGTGGCGCTGTTCGGCTCCACCTGCCCGTACACGGCGACCGGGCGCGACAACGCGCGCGTCGTCTGGCGCCGGCTCGCGTGCTCGCCGTGCCACCGTGCACCGACCTGCGAAGGCCGCTTCGACTGCATGCGCGAGATCACCGCCGAGCGCGTCGCGCACGAGGCGCGCCTGGCGCTCGCGGGGGCATCCCGATGAAGGTGCTGCACGTCGAAGGCGGGCGCCACTACTACGGCGGCGCGCGCCAGGTCGTCTACCTGCTCGAGGGCCTGGCGCGGCGCGGCGTCGAGAACCTGCTCGTATGCCCGCCGGGCGCGGCGATCGCCGAGCACGCCGCGCCCTTCGCCCAGGTGCTGCCGACGCGGCTGCGCGGCGATCTCGACGTCGGCTCCGTCGCGCGGCTGCACGCGCGCATTCGCGCCGCGCGTCCCGATCTCGTGCACCTGCACAGCAGGCGCGGCAGCGACGTCTGGGGAGGAATCGCCGCGCGGCTGGCCGGCGTGCCCGGCGTGCTTTCGCGTCGCGTCGACAATCGCGAACGCGCGTGGGCCGTGGCGTTGAAGTACCGGCTCTTCGATCGCGTGATCGCGATCTCCGACGGCATCCGCGACGTGCTGCTCGACGAGGGAGTGTCGCCGCAGCGGCTGCGCTGCGTGCGCAGCGCGCTCGATGCGCGGCCCTGGCTGCAGCCGGTCGATCGTGCCGCCTTTCGCCGCGAGTTCGGGCTCGACGACGACGCGATCGTCATCGGCGTCGTCGCGCAGCTGATCCGGCGCAAGGGGCATCGCCATCTCTTCGATGCGTTGAAGACGCTGCATCCCGAGCGGCCGCGCCTGCGCGTGCTGCTGTTCGGGCAGGGGCCGCTGCGCGCCGATCTCGAGGCGCGCGCGGCGCGCGACGGGCTCGCGTCGATCGTGCGTTTCGTCGGCTTTCGCGACGACCTGCCGCGCTGGATGGGGGGGCTCGACGTGCTCGCGCACCCGGCCGACCGCGAGGGACTCGGCATCGCGCTGCTGCAGGCGCAGGCGGCCGGCGTGCCGGTCGTCGCGAGCCGCGCCGGCGGAATGCCGGAGGCGATCGAAGACGGGGTGACCGGCTTCCTCGTCGCGCCGGGCGACGTGCCGGCGCTGGCCGACGCGCTGCGCCGGCTGGTCGACGATCCCGGCTTGCGCGAAAGCATGGGCGAGGCCGCGCGCGCGCGCGTGCTCGAACGCTTCTCGGTCGATGCGATGGTCGAGGGAAATCTCGCGGTGTATCGCGAGGCGCTGGATGCTCGGGCCGCGTCCCGGCGTACGTCCGGGCGTACGTCTCAGCGCACGAAGTAGCGGCCTTCGTCGTCGGCGACGACCCGGCCCTGCGCGGCCAGCTCGTCGAGATGCTGCGCGATCGTGCGGCGCTCGGCGTCCAGGATCCAGACTTCCTCGTAGTCCTCGGGATAGAGCAGGCGTGCCTGCGCCAGCGCCTCGAGCGTGCGCGGGCGCTCGCGCAGCATCGCGACGAGCCGTTCGCTGCGTTCATCGATCTTCGCGGCGTAGGCGCGCAGCGCGTCGAGAAACGCGCTGCGGTCGGTGTAGGCGCCGCGATGATGCGAGGTGACCCACACCTTCGCGTCGATCTCGGGGAGTCGCCCGAGCGAGCGGCGGAACGCGCCGAGATCGGAGCTCGCGTCGCCGTAATACGGCCCGAAGCCGCTCAGGTCGATGTCGCCGATGAAGGCGACGCCGTCGGTTTCGGCGACCAGCACGCAGTGGCCGGCCGTGTGCCCCGGCATGTGCACGGCGCGAACGCGCGCGCGGCCGAGATCCCAGGCCTCGCCGTCGCGGTAGGCGATGGCGTCGGGGCGCGCCGCGTAATGGAATTCCCGGCGGATCTTCTCGTGCATCGCGTCCTTCGCCGATGCCGACAATCCGTAGTGCGCGGCGAGTCCTTCCCAGCTGCGTGCCGCCTCGACGTCGCGTTCGTGCGCGTAGACCTTCGCCTTCGGCAGCCGGTGCAGTCCGGCGATGTGATCCTCGTGCACGTGGCCGAGCACGACGAGGTCGGCCGATTCGAGCGCTTCGCCGATCCGGTTCGACACGAGCGGCGTGTCGAAGGCGGCCAGCGCGTCGCTGCCGCGCACGAGCAGCTGGTTGCCGTCGGGGTACTTGCCGTTCTTCTCGCCGAAGTAGACGCGAACGCGCCCGAAATCGGCGTGCGGCGTCTCGTTCATCGCTCGCTCTCCCGCTGCAGTTGCGACCATGCGAGCCGGCAGGCGGCGAGATCCCACAGCGCCTGCCCGACGCTCTTGAAGACGACGGGGCCGCGCGCCGGCGGCCGCGCCTGGCCGGCGACGACGCGTTCGAGGGGAAGCACGCCCGCCCAGTCGACCTTCGCGCGCAGCAGGTCGCCCGCTTCGCCGCGCGCCGCCTCGACGTCGTCGACGTGGATCGCGCAACGTCGCAGCAGCGCCGCGGGCAGTTCGCACATCTCCGGACGGTAGGCGCCGATCGCGGCGACGAAGCCGTCGAAACGCGGATCGTCGTCGAACAGCGGCTCGCGGCTCGAAGTCGCCGTGACGACGAGATCGTAGTCGGCGATCGACGGCGGGGACTCGGCGGCGCGGCACGGCAGGCCGCTGTCGTCCACGACTTGCGCGAACGCGCGCGCGTGCGCGGGGCTGCGCGAGTGCACCGCCACCTCGCGCAGCGGCAGCACCGCGCGCAACGCGTCGACGTGCGCGCGCGCCTGCACTCCCGAGCCGAACACGAGCAGGCGGCCGCCCCGGGCGAACGGGCGTTCGTCCCGCGCGCCGGCAAGCTCGAGCGCGGCGAGCGCCGACAGTGCCGCGGTGCGCCTTGCCGTGATCGTTCCCGCGTCGAAGCGCGCGAGCGGCTCGCCGGTGTCGGCGCGAATCAGGATCGCCTCGCCGATCAGCGTGGGCAGCCCGCGCGCGGGGTTGCCGTCGTGCAGCGTGGCCAGCTTCGTGCAGGCGAACTCGCCGTCGGTGCAGGGCATCGCCAGCAGCACGCCGCCGGGCAGCGGCATCGCGATGCGCTCGGGCGATCGGGTGAGACCGGCGTGCTTGCGCAAGAGCATCGCGCGCAGCGCCTCGACGAGCGCAGGCCAGGGCAGCGCTCGCTCGGTGCTGCGACGATCGAGGCTCGGTGCGTTCACGGTCCTGATCGTACCGTGACGAGCAGCACGATCGCGCAGACGACGATGCCGGCGCCGAGCAGTTGCAGCGGCGCCATCTTCTGGTCGAGCAGAACCCAGCCGAGCAGCAGCGCGGCGATCGGCTCGAAGTTCATGACGGCGGCGTTGTTCACCGCGCCCAGCCGCGGCAGCAGCACGAACAGCGCGGTGATCGCCGACGAGTAGAGCAGCGTGAGCAGCGCGAGCGCGATCCAGCCGGTCGCATCCCGCGGCCACGCGAAGTCTCCGCTCGTCTTGCCGGCGATCAGCGCGACCGAAGCGACGACGATCATCAGCACGAAGCTGCGCAGGCGTCCGTCGGTGTCGGAGAGCCAGCGGGTCGTGAGCAGCAGCACCGCGGCGAACGCGAGCGCGGCGATGGCCGCGAGCACGACGCCCGAAGCCATCGCCGCGTCGCGCGCGTGCGACGCACTGCCCGCCCAGCCGAAGGCGTCGAGCGCGAGCGCCAGCCCGCACAGCGCCAGCGCCATCGCAACGAAGGCGCGCGGCCCGGGCCGCCCGGTGCCGGTGGCCCACGCGAGCAGGCCGAGCATCATCGGGAAGGTATTGAAGACGAGCAGCGCCAGCGCGACCGGGATGCGGGCCACTGCCGAGTACAGGCAAAGGCTCTGCACCGACAGCAGCGCGCCGATGCCGAGCGCGCGCACGAGCGTCGGCCGCGCCAGTCGCAGCGGCACCTGCGCCGCGCGCAGCAGCGCGAAGACGAACAGCGCCGCCCCCGACGAGCGAACCGCCACGGCGGTCGCGACGTTGGCGCCATGATCGAAGGCGACGCGCGCGGCGACGTGGTTGCTGGCGAAGGTGGTGGCGATCAGCAGCAGCAGCGAGGCGCCGAGCCATCGCGGCAGCGCGGGAGCGGTCATGGCGACGAAGAATACCGTGTTGCGGGGCGGGATCGTCGTTTGCCGCCGCCCCTTACCGGAGTGCGGACGCCTTTACCGGAGGCGCTGCCCGTTGCTGTCGCAAGTCCTTGATCTTCGGGTTGGAATCCCGATGGCACGGACCTTGCATCGACAGGG
This sequence comes from Burkholderiales bacterium, assembly GCA_003576795.1. Classification (GTDB taxonomy): domain Bacteria; phylum Pseudomonadota; class Gammaproteobacteria; order Burkholderiales; family Burkholderiaceae_E; genus Zeimonas. The sequence goes on along the minus strand of QEVN01000097.1, from coordinate 3,068 downwards.
AGTGTCCGAAGTAGAACACCCGGAAGGAAGTCGCTGATGCACGCACCCGGTTTGCAGCTGCGCGCCACGCAAGGCGCCGCCCTGTCCCAGCAGATGCAGCAAGGCTTGAAGATGCTGCAGATGTCCGCGCTCGAACTCGAGCAGGCGATCGCGCAGGCGCTGTCGGCCAACCCGCTCCTCGAAAGCGACGATGCGCTCGACGATGCCGGCGCCGACGAAGGCGAGGCGATCGATTCGCGAACGAACGAGGAAGAGGGCGACGGAGAAGAGCTGGTCGACCCGGAGCGCGAGCTGACCTGGTCCACCACCGGGAACAACCACAGCGGCGAGCGCTCGGCCGACGACCCGGTGCTGCTCGCGCCGGCTCCACAATCGCTGCGCGACCACCTGCTCAGCCAGGTGAACGTCAGCGGACTGGGCGAGCGCGACCTGACGCTCGCCCGCGTGCTCGTCGAGGCGCTGGACGAGGACGGCTACCTGCGCGACTCGCTCGAGGAGATCGCCGAGCTCGTCGAACCCGGCTCGCGCACGGTGGTGCGCGAACTCGAAGTCGCCTTGTCGTTCGTGCAGAGTCTCGATCCCGCCGGCGTGGGCGCGCGTTCGGTGTCCGAGTGCCTGCTGCTGCAGTTGCGCGCGCAACCGCGCGACATCCCCGGGCTGCCGCTGGCGATGCGCATCGTCGAATCGCATCTGGACCTGCTCGCCGCGCACGACACCGTGCGCATCACGCGCATGCTCGGCTGCAGCGAATCCGATTTCGCGCAGGCGAACCAGCTGATCCGCAGCCTGGCACCGCGTCCCGCTTCCACCTTCGGCTCCGACGAGCCGCAGCACGTCGTGCCGGACGTGACCGTGCGCAAGGTACGCGGGCGCTGGGTGGCCTTCCCGAACAGCGCTGCGTCGCCGCGCTTGCGCATCAACCGCCTGTACGCCGACGCGGTGCGTCGCGACCGCGGATGGTCGTCCACGCCGATGGGCACGCAACTCACCGAGGCGCGTTGGCTGCTGCGCAGCATCGAGCAGCGCGCCGAGACGATCCTGAAGGTGGCCAGCGCGATCGTCGCCACGCAGCAGGGGTTCTTCGAGCACGGCGACGTGGCGATTCGTCCGCTGCACCTGCGCGACATCGCGGCCGAGGTCGGCGTGCACGAATCGACGGTTTCGCGCGTGACGAGCGGCAAGTACATGGCCACGCCGCGCGGACTCATCGAGTTCAAGCACTTCTTCGGCAGCCGGCTCGTCAGCGAGGACGGCTACCGCATCTCTCCGCGGGCCATCCAGACGCTGATCCGCGACATCGTCGAGTCCGAAGATCCGAAGCAGCCGCTGTCCGACATCCGCATCACGCGCCAGCTCGAGCAGCGCGGCGCCAGCGTCGCCCGCCGCACCGTCACGAAATATCGCGACGCGATCGGCATCCCGCCGGTGGAGGCGAGGCGGATGATCGCGATGGCGCAGCAGCAGCAGAGATAAGAGAAGGGAGAAGGAGAAAACCAAAGCGCGATTCGTCGTAGCCGAGGCGTTTCCCTTCTCCCTTTTCCCTTCTCTTCCTCCTACTTCTCTTCCGCGTACCCTTTGAGCCGGTTGTACAGCGTCTTCGCGCTGATGCCGAGCATGGCGGCGGCACGCTCGCGGTGACCGCCGCAATGCTCGACGGTGGCGAGGATCAGCGTGCGTTCGGCTTCGGCGATCGACGTGCCGACGGCGATGTCGAGCCGCCCGTGGTTGTTGGCGGCGGGTGCGTGTGCGGCGGGGGCAGGCGTGCGCGTTGCGCTCGGCGCCGAACCGGGGGAGGGTGCGACGCCCGGGACGGGAGGCGACGACTGCGCTTCCGGGCGCGCGGCCGCCATGGCGTCCGACGCCGCGGCGGGCGGCGGCTCGGGCGCGATGCTCGCCGCTCCGATCGGCAGGTTCGCCACCTCGATGACGTCGCCTTCGGCGAGGATGAAGCCGCGGTGCACCGCATTGCGCAGCTCGCGCACGTTGCCGGGCCAGCGGTATTCGGCGAGCGCGCGCAGCGCGTTCTCGCTCAGGCGCTTGTGGGCGCCTTCGCGCTCGTTCAGTCCGGCGAGGAAGTGTTCGGCGAGCAGCGGGACGTCCTCGAGCCGATCGCGCAGCGGCGGCAGCTCGATGGGGAAGACGTTCAGCCGGTAATACAGGTCTTCGCGCAGCTTGCCGTTGGAGACGGCTTCGCCGGGAGGCCGGTTCGTTGCGGCAACGATGCGCACGTCGACGTTGATCACCGCATCGGAGCCGACGCGAACGAAGGAGCCGGTCTCCAGTACGCGCAGCAGCTTGACCTGCAGTTCCATCGGCATCTCGGTGATCTCGTCGAGGAACAGCGTTCCGCCGTCCGCTCGTTCGAAGAAGCCGCGATGCTGGCGCAGCGCGCCGGTGAAGCTGCCCTTCTCGTGGCCGAACAGCTCGCTCTCGATGAGCTGCGGCGAGATCGAGCCGCAGTTGATCGCCAGGAACGGCGCCTTCGCGCGCTTGGAGAGATCGTGGATCGTTTCGGCGACCACCTCCTTGCCGGTTCCGCTCTCGCCGGTGATGAGCGCGGTCACCGCGGTGGGCGCGACGCGGGCGATCTGGTGATAGATCTCGCGCATCGCCGGCGACTTTCCCCACAGCCGCCCGAAGCGGCCCTCGGCGTCGACGTGCACTCGTTCGCTGGCGAGCCGGCCGCGCGCTTCCGAACTGCCGTTGGCGCGCGCGAGGATCTGCCGCAACCGCGGGACGTTCACCGGCTTGAGCAGGTAGTCGGCCGCGCCCAGGCGCAGCGCCTGGATCGAAGTCTCGAGCGTCGCGTGGCCGGTGATCAGGACGATCTCGCAGGCCTCGTTGCGCTCGACGCGATCGAACAGCTCGATGCCGCTGCCGTCGGGCAGCGACAGGTCGAGCAGGACGACGTCCGGTTGCCGGAACGCGTATTGCCGGTATGCGTCGTGCAGGCTGCCGGCGGTGGCGGTGGAAAAGCCTTCAGCCGATACCAGTTCCGCGAGCATCTCCGCCGAATTCTCGTCGTCTTCGACGATCAGCGCATGCGCCAAGACCCGGATCCTCCCGTT
>QEVN01000096.1 GCA_003576795.1 Burkholderiales bacterium | reverse complement strand
CCGATCAGCTCGCGCAGCGCCGGTTCCGCGCTGCGCAACTCGTCGGGCGCCCGGACGACGAGATCGAGGAAACGTGCGTTGACGCTGCGCAGTTCGACCACGAGCTGGCCGGCGGCGGTGTTGCGCGTAGACAGCGCATAACCGGTCATGCTCTGGATCGGGCGCCGTTCGGCGGATCGCATGGTTCGGGGAAGTCGTTTCGTGAGGGGATGTCTTTAGAATGGGTGCGCCCGGATCGACGACGAATTCTCATCGAGAGATGGCCACCCAGACCAACGCGCCGTTGCCCGAGGGGCTCGAAGTCGGCGGGTACCGCATTGTAAGGAAGATCTCGAGCGGCGGATTCTCGATCGTCTATCTCGCCGAGGACGACAGCGGCGTCCAATACGCGATCAAGGAGTACCTGCCCAGCTCGCTGGTGCAGCGCGCTCCCGGCGAGCTCGAGCCGCGCGTGGCCGAGGCGAGCGAGCCGACCTTCCTCAACGGGCTGCGCTGCTTCTTCGAGGAGGGTCGCGCGCTGGCGCGCATCTTCCATCCGAACGTGGTGCGCGTCGTGAATTTCTTCCGCGCGAACGGTACCGTCTATCTGGTGATGGCCTACGAGCGCGGGCGCAGCCTGCAGGAACTGGTGCTGCGCCACCGCGGCCGGCACCAGGGACGCACGCTCGCCGAGCGGCACGTGCTGCGCGTGTTCCACCTGGCGATGAACGGCCTGCGCGAGGTGCATGCCAACCGGCTGCTGCACCTGGACCTGAAGCCGGCGAACGTCTACCTGCGCCTGGACGGCACGCCGCTGCTGCTCGACTTCGGCGCCGCTCGTCGGGCGCTCGACGTGCAGCCGCACAAGCTCTTTCCGATGTACACGCCGGGCTTCGCCGCGCCCGAGTTGTACCGGCGCAACCAGCAGCTCGGGCCGTGGACCGACGTCTACGGGATCGGTGCGAGCCTGTTCGGCTGCATGGCCGGGCAGCCGCCGCAGCCGGCCGACCAGCGCGAACTCGACGACAAGGTTCCGGCCGCGCTCGACGCGATGGAGCACGCGTATTCCCGGGCGCTGCTCGACCTGGTCGGCTGGTGCCTGAAGCTCGATGCGCTCGAGCGCCCGCAGAGCGTGTTCGCGCTGCAGCGGGCGATGCGTCACATCGAGCCGCCGGACGACGTCCCGCGCGCGCCGAGCACGGTCGGGCGCTGGATCGACACGCTGGCGGGCCGCGTGCCCGCGCGACGGCGCGGCGGCGAGACCGTCGGCTCGATCGGTTGAACAGGAGCCGCTCGTGCGATTCTCGATCTACCAGGACTCGCTGTGCGGCGCACGCACGACGAACCAGGACCGCATGGGCTACTGCTTCACGCGCGACAGCCTGCTGATGGTCGTGGCTGACGGCATGGGCGGACATCTGCACGGCGAGGTGGCCGCGCACCTGGCGTTGCAGGCCGCCGCCGCGTGCTTCCAGGCCGATGCCCGGCCGTTGCTCGTCGATCCGCCGGCTTTTCTCGATCGCGCGCTGCGTCACGCGCATCGCGAGATCCTGCGGCATCAGGTGCTGCACGACCTGCCCGAGGCGCCGCGCACGACCATCGTCGCCTGCGTGGTCCAGCAGGGCCGTGCCTGGTGGGCGCACGCCGGCGATTCGCGGCTGTACTGGCTGCGCGACGCGCGGGTCGTCGGGCGCACGCGCGATCACTCGAAGGTGCAAAGCCTGATCGATCTCGGGCAGATCGACCCGGCCGACGCCGACACCCATCCCGAACGCAACAAGGTGCTCAACTGCCTGGGCTCGCCTTTCGAGCCGACGATCGATCTGGGCGGCGACGTGGCGCTCGCGCCGGGCGACACGTTGCTGTTGTGCACCGACGGCGTCTGGTCGGCGTTGCCCGAAGCCGCGCTGCTCGCGCTGCTGTCGGCCGACAGCGTGCTCGCGTCGGTGCCCTGCGTCGTGCGCGCGGCGGTCGAGGAGGCGGGCGCGACGGCCGACAACGCGACTGCGCTGGCGATGACCTGGGGGGACGACGCGACGGCAGGGGTGCTGCTGTCGTCCGACGACGTGCCCGACGGCGCGATCACGACGACGATCGCCGTGGGGCAGCTCGATGCCGGTTCACCGGCCGAGGTGCTGAGCGAGGACGAGATCGAGCGTACGATCCGGGAGATTCGCGAGGCGATCTCGCGCACCGGGAACCATTGAAGGCATGGCTATACGTCCGAGCGGGCGCGCGCCCGACGCGCTGCGTCCGGTTCGTCTGGAGAGGGGATTCACGAGGCACGCGGAGGGCTCCGTGCTCGTCGCCTTCGGCGATACGCGCGTGCTGTGCACGGCGAGCGTCGAGAACAAGGTTCCGCCGTTCCTGCGCGGAGCGGGAAGCGGCTGGCTCACCGCCGAATACGGGATGCTGCCGCGCTCCACGCATACGCGCAGCGAACGCGAGGCCGCGCGCGGCAAGCAGAGCGGCCGCACGCAGGAGATCCAGCGGCTGATCGGTCGCAGCCTGCGCGCGGTATTCGATCTCGAACGACTCGGCGAGCGCACGATCACGCTCGATTGCGACGTGCTGCAGGCCGACGGCGGCACGCGCACCGCGGCGATCACCGGCGCCTTCGTCGCCGTGCACGATGCGATCGCGCGGCTGCTCGAGCGCGGCGAGCTGCAGGCGAGTCCGGTGCGCGATTTCGTCGCCGCCGTTTCGGTCGGGCTCTACGAGGGCACGCCGGTGCTCGACCTCGACTACGCCGAGGATTCCTCCTGCGACACCGACCTGAACGTCGTGATGACCGGCGCCGGCGGCTTCGTCGAAGTGCAGGGCACCGCCGAGGGCGAAGCCTTCACGCGCGCGCAGATGGACGCGCTGCTCGACCTGGCGGGCGGCGGGATCGCGCGGCTGATCGAGTTGCAGCGCGCGGCGCTCGCGTCGTGAAGGGGCCGGCGCGATGAAGATCGATCGCATCGTGCTCGCGTCGGGCAACGCCGGGAAGCTCGCCGAGCTGAGCGCGCTGCTCGCGCCGCTCGGCGTCGCCGTGCAGGCGCAGGCCGCGCTCGGCGTCACCGAGGCGGAGGAACCGCACTGCACGTTCATCGAGAACGCGCTGGTGAAGGCGCGGCGCGCGAGCCGGCTCACCGGCCTGCCGGCGATCGCCGACGATTCCGGGCTGTGCGTGGACGCGCTGGGCGGGCGGCCGGGCGTGCTGTCGGCGCGCTGGGCGTCGGCCGGCGGCAACGACAGCATCGACACCGATCGCGCCGAGCGCGATCGCGCGAACAACGCCCGGCTGGTGCAGGAACTCGCCGGCGTGCGCGACCGCCGCGCGCATTTCTACTGCGTGCTCGTCCTGCTGCGCGCCGCCGACGACCCGCAGCCGATCGTCGCCGACGCGAGCTGGGCGGGCGAGGTGATCGACGTCGCGCGCGGAGCCGGCGGTTTCGGCTACGACCCGCATCTGCTGATTCCCTCGCTCGGCCGCACGGTGGCCGAGCTCGATGCGGCGACGAAGAATCGGCTCAGCCACCGCGGCCGTGCGACGCGCGCGCTGATCGAGCGCCTGCGCGAGGCCGGCGCGATCGGGTGATGGCCGGTTCGAAGGGGCCGGGCGCGGAATCGCGCGTGCGCACGATCGCGCGTCGCCCGGCGGGCGAGGAGAGCTCGGGCGTGCGGTCGGCGCCTCCGCTGTCGGTCTACGTGCATCTGCCGTGGTGCATCCGCAAGTGTCCTTATTGCGATTTCAACTCGCATGCGGTGCTCGACGGCGACGAAGTCCCCGAACGTCGCTATCTCGACGCGCTGCGTGCCGACCTCGAGGCGGCGTTGCCGCAGGTGTGGGGCCGGCCGGTGCAGACGATCTTCGTCGGAGGCGGCACGCCGAGCCTGTTCTCGCCCGAAGCGATCGACGCGTTGCTCACGATGCTGCGCACGCTGCTGCCGGTCGTGCCGGGCGCCGAGATCACGATGGAGGCGAACCCGGGCACCTTCGAGGCCGAGCGCTTCCGCGCTTTCGCGCAGGCGGGCGTCACGCGCCTTTCGATCGGCGTGCAGAGCTTCGACGACGACGCGTTGCGCCGCATCGGACGCGTGCACGACGCCATGCAGGCGCGACGCGCGATCGAGACCGCCGCGCAGCACTTCGAAAGCTGGAATCTCGACCTGATGTACGCGCTGCCGGGGCAGACGCTCGAAGCGCTGCGCGCAGACCTGCGCGAGGCGCTGTCCTTCGCGCCGCCGCACCTGTCGTACTACCACCTGACGCTCGAGCCGAACACCGCTTTCGCGCTGCGCCCGCCGGTGCTGCCCGACGAGGACGCGGCGAGCGACATGCAGTCGGTGATCGAGGACGAGACGCAGCGCGCCGGCCTGCAGCACTACGAGGTTTCGGCCTATGCGCGGGTGCATCGGCGCTGCGCGCACAACCTGAACTACTGGCAGTTCGGCGACTATCTCGGGCTGGGGGCGGGCGCGCACGGCAAGCTGTCGTTCCAGGACCGCATCGTGCGCGAGGCGCGCGTGCGCAACCCGCGCGAGTACATGCGCGCGGCGCTCGGCGAGAGCCGCGAAGGGCCGATCGCATCGTCGCATGCGGTTCCGGCGCGCGAGCTGCCTTTCGAGTTCATGCTCAATGCATTGCGCCTGATCGACGGCGTGCCCGCCGCGTGGTTCGTCGAGCGAACCGGACTGTCGACGCTGGCGATCGCCGATCCGGTGGCGCGCGCGGTGCAGCGGGGCCTGCTCGACCCCGACCCGACGGTGTTCCGGCCGACCCCGCTGGGCGCGCGCTTCCTGAACGACCTGCAGCAGATGTTCCTGCCCGAACAACGATAGAGGAGGAGACATGGACGCGATCCGGACGACGATGATGCCGGTGCCGCTGTCGCTGAATCGGCTGCTCGAGCATGCGGGCCGGCTCTTTCCGGAGCGCGAGATCGTCTCGCGCCTGCCCGACAAGTCGCTGCGCCGGCACAGCTACGGCCAGTGGTATGCGCGCACGCGCGCGCTCGCCGCCGCGCTGCAGAAGCTCGGCCTGCGACGCGGCGATCGCGTCGCGACGCTGTGCTGGAACCATCATGCGCATCTCGAGGCGTATTTCGGCATTCCGGCCGCCGGCGGCGTGATGCACACGCTGAACCTGCGGCTGGCGCCCGACGACCTCGGCTGGATCGCGCATCACGCGAACGATCGCTTCCTGATCGTCGACGACACGCTGCTGCCGCTGTACGAGCGCTTCGCGTCGCTGCACCGCTTCGAGCGCGTGCTCGTGTTTCCGTTCTCCGGCGCGCCGGTGGCCGAGCGCGAAGGCGACGAGGCGCAGGGGCTGGCGGCGATCGACGACTACGAGCGGCTGCTGTCGCAGGCGAGCGCCGCGCTGGCCGAGGCGAAGGAGGGCGAGGGCTTCGCCTACGTGGCGCACGACGAGAACGACCCGGTGGCCATGTGCTACACGTCGGGGACCACCGGCCGCCCGAAGGGCGTCGTCTATTCGCACCGCTCCACGGTGCTGCATTCGCTGAACTGCGCGTTGCCCGACTACGTCGCGCTGTCGGCCAACGACGTCGTGCTGCCGGTCACGCCGATGTTCCACGCGAACTCGTGGGGCATCCCGTACGCCGCCGTGATGCTCGGCTCGAAGATCGTCTTTCCCGGGCCGCACCTGCATCCGGACGATCTTCTCGACCTGATGCAGCTCGAGCCGCCGACGCTCGCGCTCGGCGTGCCGACCATCTGGCTCGGCATGATCCAGTCCTTCGAGGCGAACCCGGGGCGCTGGAAGCTGCCCGCCGGAATGCGCAGCATGGTGGGCGGAGCGGCCGTGCCCGAGTCGCTGATCCGCGCCTTCGCGCGCAACGGCGTGCGGCTCGCGCAGGGCTGGGGAATGACCGAGACCTCGCCGATGGCGTCGCTCTTCTTCGAGAAGCCCGAGCTGCGCGGCGCGACGAGCGAGGACGAATGGTTCGCGCGCAAGGCCACCTGCGGCATTCCGGTGCCGCTGATCGAGCTGCGCATCATGGGCGAGAACGGTCCGGCGCCGTGGAACGGCAAGGACGTGGGCGAACTGCAGGTGCGCGGCCCCTTCATCACCGGCTCGTATCACGACGAGCCGCGCAGCGCCGAGAAGTTCACCGACGACGGCTGGCTGCGCACCGGCGACGTCGCGTCGGTGGATCCGCACGGCTACGTGCGCATCAGCGACCGCACGAAGGACCTGATCAAGTCGGGCGGCGAGTGGATCAGCTCGGTCGATCTCGAGAACGCGATCATGGCGCACCCGGCGGTGGCCGAAGCCGCGGTGATCGCGATCGCGCATCCGAAGTGGGGCGAACGGCCGCTCGCCTGCGTCGTGCTCAAGCCCGGCAGGCAGCTCGCCGCGGGCGAGCTGCGCGAGTTCCTCGCGCCGAAGTGCGCGCGCTGGCAGCTGCCCGATGCGATCGAGTTCGTCGACGAGATTCCGCGCACCTCCACCGGCAAATTCTGGAAGGTGAAGCTGCGCGAGCGCTACGCCGGCTGGCGCTGGCCGCAGGACGCGGTGACGCCGCAGGAGTAGGGCGCGCGCGGGCGCGGCGTCCTACTTCTTCAGGTGGCCCGCCGCCTCCGCGATGTACGGCCCGCAGATCGCCGCGTTGATCTTGCAGTCGAGCAGCACCGGGCCTTCGTCGCGCGAGCGCAGCAGCGGGGCTGCCTCGCGCAGCTGCGCGAGCGTGCGGATCGTCGCCGTGCGGAATCCGAAGGCCTCGGCCACCGGCGCGTAGTCGACGTCAGGGAACATCGCCTGCGCGACCGGCATGTTCTCCAGCCGCAGGAAGTGCATCTCGGCGCCGTAGGCGCAGTCGTTCATCACGACGACGACCAGCGGGACGTCCTCGCGCACGGCGGTCTCCAGCTCGCCCAGCGTCATCAGCAGGCCGCCGTCGCCGATGACGAGCACCGTCGTCTCGTCGGACCGCGCCTTCGCGAAGCCCAGCGCCGTGCCGAAGGCCATGCCCACCGAGAAGAAATCCCAGGGAAGCTTCAGGTGCTCGGGTCCCTGCGTGGACAGGAAGGGCAGCGTCTGCACGAAGTTGCCCGAGTCGAAGACCAGGTTGCGATCGGCGGGAAGCAGGCGGTCGAGCTCGAGCGCGAGCGCGCGCGGATCGACCGTGCGCGGCGTGTGCTCGGGGCGGAATTCCTGCGCCCATTCGAACTGCGCCAGGCGCCGGCGGTTGTCTTCGCTGCGGAAGGGCTTTTCGGCGGGCGCGCGCTCGGGCAGCGCGTCGAGCAGCTGCTCGGCCACGGCTCTCGCGTCGCCGACCACCGCCACGTCGGCAGGGCCCCAGCGGCCGATGTGGCTGCGATCGCGGTCGACGTGGACGATCGGCGCACCGGCGGCCAGCGCCGCGCCGGCGCTCGTCGTGCGCTGGTTGAAGCTCGCGCCGAAGACGACGATGCAGTCGGCTTCGTCCATCAGGCGCCGGCCGGCCGAGTGCGAGAACGAGCCGATGACGCCGACGTCGAAGGGATGGCCGCGAAACAGGTCCTTCGCCTTCAGCGAAGTGGCGAGCACGGCGCCCACCCGGTCGGCGAGCCGCTCGATCGCTTCGCGGGTTTCCGCGTGCCTTGCGCCGACGCCGCAGACGAAGAGCGGCTTGCGGCTGCGCTGCAGGACGGCCGCGGCGGTGGCGATCGAGGCGGGCGAGGCGCGGCCGAGGTCGCGCGGCCGGCGCGCGGCGGCGAGCGCGTCGGCGGCGATCCGGGCTGCCGCGGCCGATGGCGTGTCGCGGCGATCCGCGGCCCCGGCGCCGGCCGGAAGTGCATCGGCGGCCTCGGCTTCGCAATCGATCTCGGCGGTCTGCACGTCGACCGGAAGCAGCAGCGCGACGGCCTGGCCGCGCTGCGCGTGCGCGATCGCCAGTCGCAGCGTCTCGCGTGCACTGCCCGGCGAGCGCGCGACGAAGGTGCGGATGCCGGCCGCGGCGAGCACGGCCTCGGCGTTCAACGCCTTGCCGTCGGGCCCCAGTTCGTTCGGCGACGGAACGCCGATCGGCGCATCGCCGTACATCAGCAGCAGCTTCGATCCGGTACGGCTCGCGCTCACCGCGCCGTGCAGGCTGTTCGCCGTTGCCGGGCCGCGGCCGATCAGCGCCAGCCCGAGCCTGCCGCTGGCCGACGCCCATCCGTCGGCCATCGCGATCGCGCTGTTCTCGTGCCTCGCCGCGTGGAACGGAACGCCCATCGCGTCGAGCGTCGAGGCGAGCAGCATCGTGTCGTCGCTCATCAACCCGAACACCGGCGCGTCGAGCGCTCGCAGGTCGCGGGCGAGCACTTCGTAGACGGGAAGCGTCGAGGATGAAAGATCCGTCGGTCGGATCGTCGCTTGCGGCTCGAATGCGGACACCTCGGCTTCTCCAAAAGATATATGTGTAATGAAGAATATGCGCCGTCCTGGCCCGTCCGGGGAATGACCCTGTCGCGGGCGCGCCATGCGGTGCGCGGTGCGCCGCCAGCGAAGGCGATACCATGCACCGGTACGGTGCAGCGTGCCTGCGACCGGTGCGCAAGGCGTCCCGAATCGCGTGGCACGCATCCTGCTTCGAAGTACCTGCGGCTCGCTTTCGAGCCGAGCCGAAAAGAGCGCAGAATCGCGCCTTCGCGACCGAATCCCGACCTCCAGGAGAGTTCCCCAGATGGCTAGCGTCCAGGACGTGACCCGCATGATCGCGGACAACGAAGTGAAATTCGTCGATCTGCGCTTCACCGACACGCGCGGCAAGGAGCAGCACGTCTCGGTTCCGGCCAAGGGCTTCGACGCCGAGAAGTTCGAGACCGGCCACGCCTTCGACGGGTCGTCGATCGCGGGCTGGAAGGGCATCGAGGCGTCCGACATGCTGCTGATGCCCGACCCCGATACCGCGTGCCTCGATCCCTTTCGCGAGGAGGCGACGCTGCTGCTCACCTGCGACGTGATCGAGCCCGCCGACGGCGTCGGCTACACGCGCGACCCGCGTTCGATCGCGCGCCGGGCCGAGGCGTACCTGAAGTCGAGCGGCATCGGCGACACCGCGTTTTTCGGTCCGGAGCCCGAGTTCTTCATCTTCGACTCGGTGACCTGGTCGATCGACATGTCGGGCTGCGCGGTGCGCATCCAGTCCGAAGAGGCCTCGTGGTCCACCGGCCGCGAGATCGAGGGCGGCAACCTCGCGCATCGTCCGCCGGTGAAGGGCGGCTATTTCCCGGTGCCGCCGGTCGATTCGTTCCAGGACATGCGCTCGGAGATGTGCCTGATCCTCGAGCAGATGGGCGTTCCCGTCGAGGTGCACCACCACGAGGTGGCCGGGGCCGGGCAGAACGAGATCGGCACGCGCTTCTCCACGCTGGTGCAGCGCGCCGACTGGTTGCAGCGAATGAAATACGTCATTCATAACGTGGCGCACAGCTACGGCAAGACGGCGACCTTCATGCCCAAGCCGATCGTCGGCGACAACGGCTCGGGCATGCACGTGCATCAGTCGATCTGGAAGGAAGGGCAGAACCTCTTCGCCGGCGACAAGTACTCGGGCCTGTCGGACTTCGCGCTGCACTACATCGGCGGCGTCATTCATCACGCGCGCGCGCTGAACGCGATCGCCAATCCGTCGACCAACTCGTATCGCCGGCTCGTGCCGCATTTCGAGGCGCCGGTGAAGCTCGCCTACTCGGCGCGCAACCGGTCGGCGTCGATCCGCATTCCGTACGTCGCCAGCCCGAAAGGCCGGCGCGTCGAGGTGCGCTTCCCCGACCCGATGGCCAATCCGTACCTGCTGTTCGCCGCGCTGATGATGGCGGGCCTGGACGGCGTGCAGAACCGCATGCACCCGGGCGAGCCGGCCGACAAGAACCTCTACGACCTGCCGCCCGAAGAGGAGGCGCGCATCCCGACCGTGTGCGCGTCGCTCGACGAGGCGCTGGAGGCGCTCGATCGCGATCGCGAGTTCCTCACGCGCGGCGGCGTCTTCACCGACGACATGATCGACGCGTATCTGGCGCTGAAGGCCGACGAGGTCGAGCGCGTGCGAATGACCACGCATCCGGTCGAGTTCGATCTCTACTACAGCCTGTGAGCGGCGCGGGTCGGGCTGCGCGTTCCGCAGGTCGGTCGGCCGTCCGGTCGTCTTGGATTCGCCGTGCGCGCGTCTTACACTCGGACGCCCGCCGCACAGGATCCTGCCGTCCATGATCGTCCGCTCCCGCCCCGAGATCCTCGCCTGCCTGCTCGCGGGCGCCGGCCTCGCTGCCGGCGCTCCGTCGGCGCTCGCGCAGGTGTACCGCTGCGAATCGCCCAACGGCGTGCCGGTCTACCAGGGCACGCCCAACGGCGCGAACTGCCACGCGATCGACCTGCAGCCGCTCACCACGATTCCGGCGCCGAAGC
>QEVN01000095.1 GCA_003576795.1 Burkholderiales bacterium | reverse complement strand
GCCGGACGATCCCTCGCGCACGATCCTTTAGAATTTGCAGCGTCGGCGAGCGAGTGCGTCGCCGGCCCCGCGTCACCGCATCCGCTCCGCGCCTTCCGCCGTCTCCCGCCGCGCCTTTGCCCCCGAGGTATCGCCATGTTCGATCGCAGCATCGCCCTTTCCCAGGTGGATCCCGAACTGTGGAACGCCATCCGGCTCGAGAACCGCCGCCAGGAAGCGCACATCGAGCTGATCGCCTCGGAGAACTACGCCAGTCCCGCGGTGATGGCGGCACAGGGCAGCCAGCTGACGAACAAGTACGCCGAAGGCTATCCGGGCAAGCGCTACTACGGCGGCTGCGAGCACGTCGACGTCGCCGAGCAGCTGGCGATCGACCGGGTGAAGGCGCTGTTCGGCGCCGACTGCGCGAACGTGCAGGCGCATTCCGGCGCGCAGGCCAACGAAGCGGTGTTCCTCGCGTTCCTGCAGCCCGGCGACACGATCATGGGGATGAACCTCGCAGAGGGCGGGCACCTGACGCACGGCATGTCGCTGAACATGTCCGGCAGGTGGTTCCGCGTCCTGTCGTACGGGCTCGACGAGGCCGAGGCGATCGACTACGACGAGATGGAGCGCAAGGCGCACGAGCACAAGCCCAAGCTGATCATCGCCGGCGCCTCGGCGTACAGCCTGCGCATCGACTGGGCGCGCTTCGCGAAGGTGGCGCGCGATGTCGGCGCGCTGCTGATGGCCGACATGGCGCACTACTCGGGGCTGATCGCCGGCGGCCTCTATCCGACCCCGGTGGGGCACGCCGACATCGTCACGTCGACCACGCACAAGAGCCTGCGCGGGCCGCGCGGCGGCTTCATCCTGATGCCGTCGGCGCACGAGAAGGCGATCAACTCGGCGATCTTCCCGGGCCTGCAGGGCGGGCCGCTGATGCACGTGATCGCGGCGAAGGCGGTTGCCTTCCATGAAGCGCAGCAGCCGGCTTTCCGCGAGTACGCGAGGCAGGTTGCGGCCAACGCGCAGGTGCTCGCGCAGACGCTGATCGAACGCGGGCTGCGCATCGTGTCCGGGCGCACCGAGTCGCACCTGATGCTGGTCGACCTGCGCGCCAAGCGCATCACCGGCAAGGAGGCCGAGCGCGTGCTGGGCGAGGCGCACATCACCTGCAACAAGAACGCGATCCCGAACGATCCGGAGAAGCCGATGGTGACGAGCGGCATCCGGCTCGGTACGCCGGCGATGACGACGCGCGGGTTCCGCGAGGACCAGGTGCAACTGGTGGGACACCTGATCGCGGACGTGCTCGATGCGCCGGGGGACGCGGCGAAGATCGCGATGGTGCGGGAGAAGGTGGGAGAGTTGACGGCGGAGTTTCCGGTTTACGGGTGAGGGGCGCGCGAGCGGCGGGCCTAGCCCCGCGCTGCGCGCGCAAGCGCGGCGTTCATGGCGGACGAGCTCTGTTGCCGGATGCGCCGAACCGCGCTCGGGCAACGGCCCCGCGCCGCTCTACGGTGCCGTTCAACCTCGTAGCGCGTCGAGCGTGGCGTTCGGCGTGATCGCCTGCGGGTCGACCTCGAGGGCGACGACGGCAGGACGATGCTGCGTCCGGGCGTGGGCGAGCGCGGCCCGCATCGCGGGTTCGAACTCGTCGGTCGTGCGCACGCGCGCGCCGAAGCCGCCGTAGGCTTCGCCGAGCTTCGCGAAGTCGGGGTTCGTCAACTGCGTGCCGAACACCCGTCCCGGATACTCGCGTTCCTGGTGCATGCGGATCGTGCCGTACATGCCGTTGTCGAAGACGATGACCACGAGCCCGGCCTCGTACTGCGCGGCGGTCGCAAGTTCCTGCCCGGTCATCAGGAAGTCGCCGTCGCCCGCGAAGCAGACGACGGTGCGATGCGGCTCGGTGATCGCTGCCGCCGCTGCGGCCGGCACCCCGTAGCCCATCGAGCCGGCAGTGGTCGACAGCAGCGTCCGCAGTCCCGCATAGGGCCAGAAACGGTTGGCCCAGGTGGCGAAGTTGCCGGCGCCGTTGGTGAGGATCGCGTCGGGCGGCAGCAGCCGGCGCAGCGCCTGCACGACCTGCCACAGATTCAGCGCGGGCGCTTTCGTCGCGCCGGAATAGATCGGCGGCTCCTGCTGCCACGCCTCGTACTGCGCGCGCGCCTCCTCGACCGACCCCTTCCACGCCTGCGGATCGACGGCGAGCCCGCGCAGCGCCGCGGCGATCTCCGGCATGCCGCCGGCGATCATCAGATCCGCCTGGTAGACGCGGCCCAGTTCCTCGATGCCCGCGTGCACGTGCACGAGCCGCTGATGCGGCCGCGGCGCCTCGAGCAGCGTGTAGCCCGACGTGGTCATCTCGCCCAGGCGCGGCCCGATCGCGAGCAGCAGGTCGGCCTCGCGAACGCGGGCGGCGAGCTTCGGGTTCACGCCGATGCCGACGTCGCCGACGTAGTTCGGTAGCCGGTTGTCGTAGAGATCCTGGCAGCGGAACGCGCAGGCCACCGGCAGCCGGTTCCTTTCCGCGAAGACGCGCAGGTCTTCGCAGGCCTGGCGCGTCCAGCCGCTGCCGCCGAGCAGCACGAGCGGGCGCCCGGCGCCGGCGAGCATCTCGCGCAAGCGCTCGATCTGCGCCATGCCGGGGCTTGCGCGAACCGGCGAATGCGGGGCGGCGTCCGCGACGCTCGCGCGCGCCGAGAGCACGTCTTCGGGCAGCGCGAGCACCACCGGCCCCATCCGCCCGCTCGTCGCCGTCTGGAATGCGCGCGCGACGTACTCGGGAATACGCTCGACGCGGTCGATCTGCGCGACCCACTTCGCCATCGGGCCGAACATGCGCCGGTAGTCGATCTCCTGGAACGCTTCGCGGTCGACGAAGTCGGTGCCGACCTGCCCGACGAGCACGACCATCGGCACCGAGTCCTGGAAGGCCGCATGCACGCCGACCGATGCGTTCGTCGCGCCGGGGCCGCGCGTGACCATCACCACGCCGGTTCGACCGGTGAGCTTCGCGTAGGCGTCGGCCATGTAGGCGGCGCCGCCTTCCTGCCGGCAGGCGACGAAGCGCAGGCGATCGCGGTGCCGGTACAGGCCGTCGAGCACGGCGAGGTAGCTCTCGCCGGGAACGCCGAACACGGTGTCCACGCCCTGGCCGAGCAGCGCGTCCGCGACGATGTGTCCGCCGATGCGTTCGCGCGCCGAAGGTGTCTCGTTCAAGCTGCTTCTCCTCGACGGCGATTGTAGGTCGGCCGGTCGAGCCGGCGCCCGGGCGCGGCGGGGGATAATGCCGCGATGTTCAACGCCGCCGACCACGAGTTCATGCTGCATGCGCTGCGGCTCGCCGCGCAGGGCATGAACACCTGCACGCCGAATCCGCGCGTCGGCTGCGTGATCGTGCACGAGCACACGATCGTCGGCGAGGGCTGGCACCGGCGCCGCGGGGAGGCGCATGCCGAGGTGCTCGCGCTCGCCGAGGCCGGTTCGCGGGCGCAGGGCGCCACCGCCTACGTGACGCTCGAGCCGTGCAACCACCACGGAAGCACGCCGCCGTGCGTGGACGCGCTGATCGAGGCGCGCGTCGGGCGCGTGGTCGCCGCCATGGAGGATCCGAATCCGGCGGTGAACGGGCAGGGCCTCGAGCGGCTGCGCGCGGCCGGCATCGACGTGCGCTGCGGACTGCTGGAACAGGAGGCGCGCGAGCTGAACATCGGCTTCGTCTCGCGAATGACGCGCGGACGTCCGTGGGTGCGGATGAAGGTCGCGGCGAGCCTGGACGGGCGCAGCGCGCTGCCCGACGGGCGCAGCCAGTGGATCACCGGCGAGCCCGCGCGCATCGACGGGCACGCGTGGCGCGCGCGCGCCTGCGCGGTGCTCACCGGCATCGGCACGGTGCGCGACGACGACCCGCAGATGAACGTGCGACACGTACGCACGACGCGACAGCCGCTGCGCGTGCTCGTCGATTCGCGGCTCGAGGTGAACGTCGCCGCGCGCATCGTCGAGGGCGGCAACACGCTGGTGGTCTGCGCGCTCGATCCGGCGCAGCGCGCTGAAAAGACGAGCGCGCTGGTCGATCTCGGTTGCGAGGTCGTCATGCTCGCCGGTCCGGGCGGCAAGGTCGATCTCGTTGCGCTGCTCGCCGAGCTGGCGCGGCGCGGGATCAACGAATTGCACGTGGAAGCGGGCTCGAAGCTCAACGGGTCGCTGCTGCGGGCGGACTGCGTCGACGAGCTGCTGCTGTACGTCGCGCCCACGCTGCTCGGCGACGCCGTTCCCCTCGCCACGCTGCCCGCCGCCGAGGCGATCGACCGGGGCGTTGCGCTGCGCTTCCAGTCGATCGAGCGCATCGGAGACGATCTGCGCATAATCGCGCGCCGACCCGACAGGATCTGAAAACCATGTTCACGGGAATCGTCGCGGCCGTGGGCCGCATCGAGGAAGTCGAATCGCTCGGCGAGCAGGCCGGCGTTCGCATCGCGGTAGATGCCGGCGATCTCGACCTGCGCGACGTCGCGCCGGGCGACTCGATCGCCGTGCAGGGCGCCTGCATGACGGTCGCTCGCATCGACGGTCGCCGCTTCTTCGTCGACGTCTCCGCCGAGAGCCTGTCGAAGACGGCCGGGCTCGATGCGCCCGGCGAAGTCAATCTCGAGAAGGCCCTCACGCTCGCCGACCGGCTTGGCGGGCACCTCGTGTCCGGGCACGTCGACGGCATCGGCGAAGTCGTGTCCTTCGAGCCGGTCGGCGAGTCCTGGCGGCTGGTCGTGCGCGCCGACGAGGCGCTCGGCAAGTACCTCGCGTACAAGGGCTCGATCACGGTGAACGGCGTCAGCCTGACGGTCAATCGCGTCGTCGACACCGAGGCGGGCTCCGAGTTCGAGATCAACCTCGTTCCGCACACGCTGCGCGTCACGACCCTGCATGCGCTGCACGCCGGCAGACGCGTGAACCTCGAAGTCGACCTGATCGCGCGCTACGTGGAGCGCATGCTCGCCACCGGTAGAATCCCTCGATGACCCTGTCCAGCACTGCCGAAATCATCGCCGAGATCGCCGCCGGCCGAATGGTGATCCTCGTCGACGAGGAAGACCGCGAGAACGAAGGCGATCTCCTCCTCGCTGCCGATTGCGTCACGCCCGAGGCGATCAACTTCATGGCGCGCTACGGGCGCGGGCTGATCTGCCTGACGCTCACCGAGGAGCACTGCCGGCAGCTCCGGTTGCCGCTCATGGTCGAGAACAACGCGGCGCGTCACGGAACGAACTTCACCGTTTCGATCGAGGCGGCCGAAGGCGTCACCACCGGAATTTCGGCGGCCGATCGGGCGCGCACCGTGCAGGCGGCGGTCGCCCGCGACGCGCGGCCCGAGGACGTCGTCCAGCCGGGTCACATCTTTCCGCTGAAGGCGCAGCCGGGCGGCGTGCTGATGCGCGCCGGGCATACGGAGGCCGGCTGCGACCTGGCGAGACTCGCCGGGCGCACGCCGGCGGCTGTCATCTGCGAGGTCCTTCGCGACGACGGATCGATGGCCCGGCTGCCCGATCTCATCGAGTTCGCCGCGGCGCACGGCCTGAAGATCGGCGCGATCGCCGACCTCATCCAGTACCGCAGCGCGCACGAGAGCCTGATCGAGCGCGTAGCGGAACGGCCCATCGATTCGCGCTGGGGGCCGCTGACGCTCGTCGCGTATCGCGACCAGGTCGCCCGCTCGGCGCACCTGGCGCTCGTGCACGGCGTGATCGAGCGCGAACGCGAGACGCTGGTGCGCGTCCACGAACCGCTGTCGCTCATCGACCTGCTCGATGCGGGCTCGAAGCTTCATTCGTGGCCGCTCGATCGCGCGATGGGGCGCATCGTCGAGCAGCAAAGCGGTGTCGCGGTACTGTTGAACTGCGCGCAGTCGGCCGATGCGCTGTTCGACGAACTCGAAGCGCTCGAGGAAGGCGCGGCGCGCGCCCATGCGCGCCGCAGAAGCGGCAAGCTCGATCTGCGCACGTACGGAATCGGTGCGCAGATCCTGAAGGATCTCGGCGTCGGTCGCATGCGTCTGCTGTCGCAGCCGCGCAAGATGCCGAGCATGACGGGCTACGAACTCGAGGTGGTCGGTTTCGAATCGATGGAGGAGGAGCAGTGACCATGGAAATCGAGGTATTCCAGTCGGATCTCGACGGCAGCGGGCTGCGCATCGGAATGGTGCAGTCGCGCTTCAACGAGCCGGTGGCCCAGACGCTGCGCGATGCCTGCCTCGACGAGCTGGTCTCGCTCGGCGTCGCTGCGGAAGACATCTTCGTATGCACGGTCCCGGGCGCGCTCGAGGTGCCGGTCGCGCTGCAGCAGCTCGCGGCAGCCGGCGAGTTCGACGCGCTCATCGCGGTCGGCGCGGTGATCCGCGGCGATACCTATCACTTCGAGGTCGTCTCCAACGAAAGCGCGGCGGGCGTCGCGCGCGTCGCGCTCGACTTCAATCTTCCGGTGGCCAACGCGATCCTCACCACCGACACCGACGAGCAGGCGCAGGTGCGTGCCGAGACGAAGGGCGCCGAGGCTGCGCGCGTCGCGGTCGAGATGGCCAATCTCGCTTCGTCGCTGTCGGCGCTCGGCGGCGACGAGGAGGACGACGAGGACGATGACGACTACGACGACGATGACGATGAGGACGACGAGGACGACGACGATGAGGACGACGACGAGGAACTCCAGGTAGAGGAAGAGGAGGACGACGAGCCCGCTCGACCGGGACGGAGGCGTCGCGAATGACCGAACCGGGAAAGCCGCCTCGACGCGAAGGGGCGTCGAGCGCGGCCTCCGGATCGAACCGCAGGACCGCCGGCGGTACCCCGCCGAAGAGCGCCCGCCGCCGTGCGCGCGAACTCGCGCTGCAGGGCCTGTACCAATGGCTGCTCGCGCGCGAGGACGCCGGCGCGATTCACGCGCATCTCACCGAAACGCCCGGCTTCGAGAAAGCCGACCACGAGCATCTCGACGCGCTGCTGCACGGCGCGATTCGCGCCGCCGACGAGCTCGATGCGCAGATCGAGCCTCATCTCGATCGTCGCATCGCCGAGCTGAGCCCGGTCGAGCACGCCGTGCTGATGCTTGCCACCTTCGAGCTGCTTCGCATGCCCGAGATCCCCTATCGCGTCGTGCTGAACGAGGCGGTCGAGATCGCCAAGAGCTTCGGCGGGCCCGAGGGCTTCCGGTACGTCAACGCGGTGCTCGATCGCGTCGCTGCGCGCCTGCGGCCGCTCGAGTTTCCGCAGGCGGGCTGACGTCGTGCCCGGCGAGTTCGAAGTCATCCGCCGGTTCTTCGATCGCGGCCCCGCGCGCGATGCGCGGCTGGGCGTGGGCGACGATTGCGCGCTGCTCGCGCCGCTCGATCCGCACGCCGTGTTCGCGATCTCCACCGATCTGCTCCTCGAGGGCCGCCACTTCTTCGCCGGCGCCGACCCCGCGTCGCTCGGCCACAAGTCGCTGGCGGTGAATCTCTCCGATCTTGCCGCGATGGGAGCGCGCCCGCGCGCGTTCACGCTGGCGATCGGCCTGCCCGAGATCGACGAACGGTGGCTCGCCGCCTTCTGCGAAGGGCTCTTCGCACTGGCGGATCGCCACGGCTGCGAACTGGTCGGCGGCGACACCACGCGCGGACCGAGGACGATCTGCATCACGGTTTTCGGCGAGGTGCCCGAGAGCGCGGCGCTGCGCCGCGACGGGGCGCAGCCCGACGACGATCTCTGGGTCTCGGGCGTCCTGGGCGCGGCTGCCTTTGCCGTTCGCGAGCGCAATGCCGGGCGGGCGCTGGCGCCCGACGACGAAGCGTCGGTCCGCCTCGACCGTCCGCAGCCGCGCGTCGAACTCGGGCTCGCGTTGCGCCACCTGGCGCGCTCGGCGATCGATCTCTCCGACGGACTGCTCGGCGATCTCGGCCACATCGTCGAGCGTTCGCGCGTCGGCGCGGAGATCGACTGGCCGGCGGTGCCGGTCGATGCCCGGCTGCAGTCGCTGGGCGACGAGGAGCGGCTGCGCCTGGCCTTGTCGGGCGGCGACGACTACGAACTGCTGTTCAGCGCCGCACCCGAGAACCGGACCGCGATCGCCGCCGTCGGTGCGCGGCTGGGATTGCCGCTCGCGCGCGTCGGCCGCGTCGTCTGCGGCTCGGCGATTCGCGTGCGCGACGCGCGCGGGCGCGCGCTGCCCGTCGAAGCACGTGGATTCGACCACTTCGCGTGAGCGTGCGCCGGTGCGCATCCCGGTGCGGGCCGACTCGCGCTTCATGCGCGTGCGGCTGTCGCGCTGGATCGCGATGGGCTTCGGCAGCGGGCTGTCGCCCTTCGCCCCCGGCACCGTCGGCACGCTGTGGGCATGGCTCGCCTTCGCCGTGCTCGAGCGCTGGATCCCGCCGATCGGCTGGGCGGTGCTCGTCGTCGGCGGCTTCGCGCTCGGCATCTGGGCCTGCAGCCGCACGTCGCGCGATCTCGGGGTGCCCGATCACGGCGCGATCGTATGGGACGAGATCGTCGCGTTCTGGCTCGTGCTCCTCTTCGTGCCGGCCGGCTTCGGCGACCGCCTCGGCGCCTTCGTCGTCTTTCGTTTCTTCGACATCGTCAAGCCGCCGCCGATCCGCCACTTCGAGCGCACCCTGAAGGACGGCCTCGGTATCATGTTCGACGACGTGCTGGCGGCGGCCTATACGCTGCTGCTGTTCGCGCTCTGGTACCGCTGAGCGCATCGCCGAAGCGAATCGCCGACACCGACCGCAAGCCCCGCTTCTTCGAACGACGCAGGCGCCGCGCAACCCATGAACCCCGATTCGCCGAACGCAGCGCCGGAAGCGGCGCATCGCTGGACCGAAGTCGTCCAGGCCGCCGTCGCGCTCGGGCGTGCGCTCGAGGCGCGCGGCTGGATGATCGCAACCGCGGAATCCTGCACCGGCGGCTCGATCGCGCGCGCGCTCACCGAGATCGGCGGCTCGAGCGCGTGGTTCGAACGCGGCTTCGTCACCTATACCGATGCGTCGAAGCTCGACCTGCTCGAGGTGCCCGCGGAAGTCCTTGCGTCATGCGGCGCCGTCAGCGAGGCGGTCGCGGCCCGCATGGCCGAAGGCGCGTTGAAGCGCAGCCGGGCGCAACTGGCGCTCTCGGTCACCGGAATTGCCGGGCCCGGCGGAGCGACTCCCGACAAGCCGGTGGGCACCGTCTGTTTCGGCTGGGCGTCGATCGGCGAGGCGCCGCGCACGGCCACGATGCACTTCGCCGGCGACCGCGCGGCGGTGCGGGACGCCTCCGCGCTGCACGCCCTGCGCGGTGCGCTCGAACGTGTCGCAGACGAGCAGCCTACGACGTAAGACTGATTGTTTATACAGTAGTTTCGTGCCATACTCCGGACCGTTCTCACCGCTCCTGGACGAGGCCACCCGATGGAAAAAGTAATCCCGATGGAAGACGCAAAATCCCGTACCGAGCGCGCGAAGGCCTTGTCCGCGGCGCTGGCGCAGATCGAGAAGCAGTTCGGCAAGGGCTCGGTGATGAAGTTCTCCGATGCCGACGTCTCGCGCGACATCCAGGTCGTATCCACCGGCTCGCTGGGCCTCGACATCGCCTTGGGCGTAGGCGGCCTGCCGCGCGGGCGCGTCATCGAGATCTACGGCCCCGAGTCGTCGGGCAAGACCACGCTCACGCTGCAGGTCATCGCCGAGATGCAGAAGCTCGGCGGCACCTGTGCGTTCATCGATGCCGAGCACGCGCTCGACGTGCAGTACGCGTCCCGGCTCGGTGTCGACCTGGAAGAGCTGCTCATCTCGCAACCCGACACCGGCGAGCAGGCGCTCGAGATCACCGATGCGCTGGTGCGCTCCGGCTCCGTCGATCTCATCGTCATCGACTCGGTCGCCGCGCTCACGCCGAAGGCGGAAATCGAAGGAGAGATGGGAGATTCGCTGCCCGGCCTGCAGGCGCGCCTGATGTCGCAGGCGCTGCGCAAGCTCACCGGCACCATCAACCGCACGAACACCACCGTCATCTTCATCAACCAGATCCGCATGAAGATCGGCGTCATGTTCGGCAACCCCGAAACCACCACCGGCGGCAACGCGCTGAAGTTCTACGCGTCGGTGCGCCTCGACATCCGGCGCACCGGCTCGATCAAGAAGGCCGACGAGGTCATCGGCAGCGAAACGCGCGTGAAGGTCGTCAAGAACAAGGTCGCTCCGCCCTTCAAGACGGCCGAGTTCGACATCCTGTACGGCGAAGGCACCTCCCGCGAGGGCGAGATCCTCGATCTCGGCGCTGCATCGAACGTCGTCGACAAGAGCGGCGCCTGGTACAGCTATGCGGGCAACCGCATCGGCCAGGGCAAGGACAACGCGCGCGAATACCTGCGCGAGAACCCGGAACTCGCGCTGGAAATCGAGAACAAGGTGCGCGCGCATTTCGGCGTGTCGCCGCGCGGAGCGGCGGCGCAGGAGGCGGCGGCGTAGCGG
>QEVN01000094.1 GCA_003576795.1 Burkholderiales bacterium | reverse complement strand
CGGCGAGCGCCACCGACGAGATCGTCGCGCGCTTCGTCGAGCAGGCGAACACGCAATACCGCAACCGGCGCGCCGCGCACACCGCGATCGAGGCGATCCGCGCCGCCGCGCGCCTGCCCTTCGACGAAGGCCTGCTCTACGAGACGAAGCTCGTCGACGAGGCCAAGGCGACCACCGAGTCGAAGGCGCTGGTGCACGTGTTCTTCGCCGAACGCGAGACGCGCAAGGTGCCCGACATCCCCGCTTCGGCACAGGCGCGCCCCATCGCGCGCGGGGCGATCGTCGGTGCCGGCACGATGGGCGGCGGGATCGCCATCGGCTTCGCCAACGCCGGCGTCCCGGTGACCGTGCTCGACAGCAGCCGCGAAGCGCTCGAGCGCGGCATGGCGAACGTGGCGAAGACCTACGACTCGATGGTCCAGCGCGGACGGCTCAGCGAGGAAGCGCGCGCGAAGCGCATGGCGCTGATCACCGGCACGCTGCAGGCCGAAGCGCTCGCCGAAGCCGACGTCGTCATCGAGGCGGTGTTCGAGGACCTCGCGTTGAAGAAGAAGATCTTCGCCACGCTCGACCAGGCGGCGAAGCCGGGCGCCGTGCTCGCCACCAACACCTCGACGCTCGACGTGGAGGAGATCGCCGCCGCCACGCGCCGGCCGGGCGACGTCGTCGGGCTGCATTTCTTCTCGCCGGCCAACGTGATGCCGCTGCTCGAGGTCGTGCGCACGAAGGACACCTCGCCCGAGGTGATCCGTACCGCGCTCGAGCTGGCCCGGCGGCTGCGCAAGACGCCGGTGCTCGCGCGCGTGTGCTACGGCTTCATCGGCAACCGGATGATGGAAGGCTACGCGCGCGAGGCCGAGCGGATGGTGCTGGAAGGCGCTACGCCCCGGCAGGTGGACTCCGCACTCGAGAACTGGGGGATGGCAATGGGCATCCTCGCGGTCTTCGACCTCGCCGGCGTGGACATCGGCGTGAACGTGCATCGCGCGAACGCCGACCGGTATCCGCCCGATCCCACCTATTACCAGGCCGACTTCGCGCTGTACGAGGCCGGCCGGCTGGGGCAGAAGACCGGCAAGGGCTACTACCGCTACGAAGGCCGCAAGCGGATCGACGATCCGGAGGCGATCGGCATCCTGCGCGCGCGTGCGCAGGCGCTGGGCGTTCCGCAGAGCGCGCACGACGACGCGGAGATCCTCGAGCGCTGCCTGTATCCGCTGATGAACGAGGGCTTCCGCATCCTCGGCGAAGGCGTCGCGATCCGCGCGAGCGACATCGACGTCGTCTGGACGGCCGGCTACGGCTTCCCGCGCTACCGCGGCGGTCCGATGTTCCATGCGCAGACGATCGGCCTGCCGACGCTGCTCGAAGGGATCCGCAAGTACGGCGACCGCTTCGGCCCGATGCACTGGGAACCGGCGCCGCTGCTCGAGGAACTGGTGGCGAAGGGGATGACGATCGCGGACTGGGAGCGCGGGAAGCCTGTGGCGGAGAGCACTCGCTGACGCCGCCACTCGCCGGCGCCGCGGCGAGGCGAGCGTACGAGCCCGGGCGAAAGCGTCGAGGCGGCAGCGCGGCTACCTGTCCGCTTCGCCGCGTTTCCTCTCCTCTCGATCGATCGCGCGCACGATTCGACACGGATTCCCGGCCGCGAACACGTCGTCCGGGATCTCGCGCGTGACGACGCTGCCGGCGCCGATCACCGAGCGAGCACCGATACGCACGCCGGGCAGGATGATGGCGCCGCCGCCCACCCACACGTCGTCGCCGATCTCGACGGGCCTGCCGTATTCCGTTCGCCGTCGTTCCTCGGCGCCGAAGGGATGCAGCGCCGTGTAGATCTGCACGGCGGGACCGAAGAGCGCGTGGTCGCCGATGCGAATGCGGCAGACGTCGAGCACGACGCAGTCGAAGTTGAAGAAGACATGCTCGCCGAGCGCGATCTGCGTACCGTAGTCGCAGTGGAACGGTGGTTCGACGTGGACGGTGTCACCGCCGCTGGCGAACAGCTCGACCAGGACGCGCCGCCGCGCGTCGCGCTCCGCGGCGCGCGTCGCGTTCAACGTTGCGCAGAGATCCCGGGCATGCTCCCGAAGGGCGACCAGCTCGGCGTCGAAGGGATCGTACGTCTCGCCGGCGAGCATTCTCGCACGGGCGCTGTTGCCGGCCGCAGGGGCCTCATGCCCTCCCTGTTTCATCGCATCCTCCCGATCCGTCGACCGGAGCCGGTCGGGCTGGCCTACTCCTGCGCGATCCACTCCCCCGATTTCCCGCCGCGCTTCTGCAGCAGCCGTACCGACTCGATCACCATGCCGCGATCCACCGCCTTGCACATGTCGTAGATCGTCAGCAGGCCGACCTGCACGGCGGTGAGCGCTTCCATCTCGACGCCGGTGCGACCCTCGCATTCGGCGGTGGCGGTGCAATGAACGGCGCCGGCCGCGTCGTCGATTTCGAAGTCGACCGCGACGCGCGTGAGCGCGATCGGGTGGCACAGCGGGATCAGCTCCGAGGTGCGCTTGGCGCCCTGGATGGCGGCGATGCGCGCGACGCCGACCACGTCTCCCTTCTTCGCGGTGCCTTCGCGCACGAGCGCGAGCGTCTCGGGCTTCATGCGGATGGTTCCGCGCGCGACGGCGACGCGGTGCGTCTCGGCCTTCGCGCCGACGTCGACCATGTGCGCCTGTCCGGCGGCGTCGAAATGCGTCAGCGACTCGGGGGTCGAAGCGGGGGCGGAGGATCTCTTCATGGTGCGACGGGGGGCGCGTCTATCATAGCAACGCCGTTTCCGGAGGTATCGCGTTTGTTCAGCGCTCGTCTGCCGTCCCGTTGCATGGCGGGCCTGCTGGCCGCCGTGCTCGCGTTCGCGCCCCCGCTGGCGCAGTCGCAGATCGACAACCTGCCGCGGCTGGGCGATGCGAGCGCCGACGAGCTGTCGCCGTCGATGGAGCGGCGCATCGGCGAGTCGATCGTCGGCGAGATGCAGCGCCGCGGGATGATCGACGACGATGCCGAGCTCACCGACTGGCTGAACCGGTTCGCGCTCGCGCTGACCAGCACGCCGCCGGCGAGCGGCCACGACTTCCGCTTCTTCCTCGTCCAGGATTCGACGCTCAACGCGTTCGCGCTGCCCGGCGGCTTCGTCGGCGTGCACACCGGGCTCATCGTCGGCACGCAGTCGGAATCCGAGCTGGCATCGGTGCTCGCGCACGAGATCGGCCACGTGACGCAGCGGCACATCGCGCGCATGCTCGCGCGCCAGCGCCAGAGCTCGGTGATGATGATCGCCGCGATGGTGCTCGCCGCGCTGGCCGCCGGCTCGAATCCGCAGGCCGCCGGCGGACTCGCGTCGCTGGGCAGCACGGTCGCGCAGCAGCAGATGCTCGGCTTCTCGCGCGACGCCGAGCGCGAGGCCGACCGCGTGGGACTCGACATGCTGCGCCAGGGCGGTTTCGACGCGGACGCGATGGTCTCGTTCCTGACCCGGCTGCAGAACGCCGGCCGGCTCTACGAGAGCGGAGCGCCCGAATACCTTCGCACGCACCCGGTCACCTCGGCGCGCATCGCCGACATCCAGGCCCGGATCAGCGAAGGCCGCTACCGGCAGCGCCCGGACAGCCTCGAGTTCCGCCTGGCGCGCGCGAAGCTGCGCGCGCTCGGCGACACGTCGGTCGACGGGCTGCAGGCGTCGCACACCTATTTCGAGCGCCAGTTGCGCGATCGCACGATCGACGAGGCCGCCGGCTGGTTCGGACTGGCGACGGTGGCCGCCGCGCAGCGCGACGCCGCGCAGGCGCGGGCGGCGATCGCCGAGGTGCGCCGGCGGCTTCCGGCGCCGCATCGTTTCGTCGAGCGCCTGGCCGCGCAGGTCGAGCTGGATGCCGGCCAGCCGCGCGCGGCGCTCGCGCTGCTCGACGGGGCGCTCGCGCGCGACCCCTCTTCCCGGGCGCTGCTGCGGCTGCGCGGGCGCGCGCTGTTCGCCGAGAAGCGCTACGCGGAAGCGGTGCCCTTCCTCGAGCAATCACTCGCGCTGCACCGCGACGACCCGCAACTGTGGGAGCTGCTGTCGGAGGTGCAGCAGGCGCTGGACCATCCGGCGCTGGCGCACCGGGCGGCCGCCGAGCGCTTCGTGCTGCTCGGCGCGCTGCCCGCCGCGGTCGAGCAGTTGCGCCTGGCGCAGCGCGCCCGCCCGGCCGATTTCCACGTCGCCTCGCAGATCGATTCGCGCCTGCGCGAGCTGCAGGCACAGTGGCAGCGCGAGCGCGAGGAGCGGGTGAACTAGCGAGCTAGTGCAGCCTCTCCGCCGCAGCCGCGCCGGCGCTGCCCTGCCGCAGCGCCGAGTGGTGCAGCATCATCCGCCAGCCGCCCGCCTGCTTCACGTAGACGTTGGTGGCGATGCATTCGACGATCTGCATGCCGCCGGAGGCGCCGCCGTGCGGATCGACCGACAGCGTCTGCTCGACGACGTTGTGGACCGCCAGCACGGCGCCGGTGTGCGAGTGCACGTCGGTGCAGCGGATCCGGACGTGCCCGGATCGAAAGATGCGCGCCCAGGATTCGCGCACGGCCGCCAGCCCGACGAAGCGGTCGCTGCCCGGATGCACGCACAGCACGTCCTCGTCGTCGGCCCACAGCGCCATCATCGCTTCGAGGTCGCCGCGCTGCATCGCCTCGTAGAACGCCTCCTCCACCGCGTCGGCCGTGCACAGGATCGCGCTACGCATCGGTGGGGGAACCACGGGTCGTGCGCTAGCGCGCCGGCCGCGCGCCGGTGGTCTCGAAGCGCATCGCGCGCGACAGCGCCTCGAAGACCTGCGCCGGCGCGATGCGCTGCATGCAGGCGTGGTGAACGAGCGGGCAGGCCTGCTCGGCGCAGGGGCTGCACGCCAGGTGCAGCCATTCGACGTGCGCGCGCGGCGAGCGCGGCTGCCCGCGGCGCGGATCGGAAGGCCCGAACAGCGCGACCTGCGGGCGCGCGTACGCGGCGGCCACGTGCATGAGCCCGGTGTCTACGGTGACGACGCCGGCCGCCTGCGCGACGATCGCGATCGCCTCGTCGAGCGTCGTCTCGCCGCACAGGTTGCGCGCGGCCTGGCCGGAGAGCGCGGCGATCTCGGTGGCGGCCCGCCGCTCGGCGGCGGGGCCGAGCAGCAGCACGTCGGCTTCGGGCGTTTCGGCGGCGAGCATCGCGATCAGCGACGCGAAATGCCGCGCCGGCCAACGATGCGATTCGCCGCCGCCGGCGGCGGTGCACAGCACGATCGGCGGCGCTTCCCGTCCGATGTCGAACTTCGCCCGCACCGTCCGTTCGCGCTGCGTGCGGCGCGCCAGATGCGGATCGGGAACGCTGCCCGGACACGGCGCATGCGGCTCGAAGGCGAGCGCGGCATAGCGTTCGGCCGTCTTCGGCCCCTTCGCGCGGGGCGCTTCGTGGATGCGGTTGAGCAGCAGCGCCCGCGACTGCCCGCGATAGCCGATGCGCTGGCGGATTCCGGCGAACCAGGGCACGAGCGCGGAGATGCGCGAGTCGGGCAGCACGTAGGCCGCGTGATAGCGGCGGGCGCGCAGCGCACGGCCCAGGCGCCAGCGCGCGGCCCACGACGTGCGGCCTTCCGGCGGCGGCCCGTCGATGACGTCGCCGACCTCGTCCATGCAGCGGAACACCGGCGCGACCGCATCGCTGCAGAGCACGTCCAGGCGCAGGCGCGGGTTCTGCTGGCGCAACAGCGCCAGCAGCGGCTGCACCATCACGGCATCACCGATCGTGTTCGGCGCGATCACCAGCGCTCTCGAACCCATCGTCGTCCCCGACTCGGCCATCGCCTCCCTTCGATCCTAACCCGCCGGCGGGATTGTGGGTCGAAGGGCAGGTCGACGCGTCGATCTTTTGCACGTCGGGGTAATTGACAGCGACGGCGCCTCGCCGGGACTCAATGTCCCCCGGGAACCGAGCCCGGCGCGAGACGGTACCTCGTCCCGCAATACGAGCACATCGCCTTCCCCGTTGCCCCCAGTTCCAGGTACACGCGCGGATGCGAAGACCACAGCGGCATCTTCGGATTGGGGCAGAAGGCCGGCAGGTCGGAAGCGTCGATCTCGACGACGTCGTCCTGTGCCGGCCGCAGTTGCGTGGCGGAATCGGAGCCGTTCATCGCTTCGGCGCTCCGACCGGGGCGAGCCATTCGCGGTAGCGCGGGTTGCGGCCGGCGACGACGTCGAAGAACATTCCCTGCAGCCGCTCGGTGATCGGGCCGCGCCGGCCTTCGCCGATCGTGCGATCGTCCAGTTCGCGGATCGGCGTGATCTCGGCCGCGGTGCCGGTGAAGAACGCTTCGTCGGCGCAGTACATCTCGTCGCGCGTGATGCGCTTCTCGCGCACCTCGATGCCCGCGTCGCGCGCGAGGGTGATGACCGAATCGCGCGTGATGCCGTCCAGGCACGAGGCGACGTCGGGCGTGTAGATCACGCCGTTGCGCACGAGGAAGACGTTCTCGCCCGACCCTTCCGACACGTAGCCCTCGGTGTCGAGCAGCAGCGCTTCGTCGTAGCCGTGCGCGCACACTTCCTGGTTGGCGAGGATCGAGTTGATGTAGTAGCCGCTCGCCTTCGCGCGCACCAGCGAGACGTTCACGTGATGCCGCGTGAACGACGAGGTCTTCACGCGAATGCCGTTGGCGATCGCCTCCTCGCCGAGATAGGCGCCCCAGGGCCAGGCGGCCACGGCCACGTGGATCGTGTTGCCGCGCGCCGAGACGCCGAGCTTCTCCGAGCCGACCCAGGCGATCGGGCGCAGGTAGCACGATTCGAGCGCGTTCATCCGCACGACGTCCTTCTGCGCCTGGAGCAGCGCGTCGAACGGGTACGGCAGCTTCATCTGGAAGATCTTCGCCGAGTTGAACAGCCGCTTCGTGTGCTCGTTCAGGCGGAAGATCGCCGTGCCTTCGTCGGTCTTGTAGGCGCGTACGCCTTCGAACACCGCCATTCCGTAGTGCAGCGAATGCGTGAGCACGTGGATCCTGGCGTCGCGCCAGTCGACCATCTTGCCGTCGAACCAGATATGACCGTCGCGGTCAGCCATCGACATCGCTTTCTCCCGGGGGATCCGAAGGCGCGCACAGGTGCGCGGAAACCGCTCATTTTAGCAACGGGCGCACGCGGTAGACTCGGTCGATGTCGCTCGCCCCGCCTTCCCGCTTCCGCTCCCAGGTGGCGCTGCTCGCCGTGCTGCAGGCGCTGCTGCTGACGAACAACGTCACGCTGATCGCAGTCAACGGGCTCGCCGGGCTGCAGCTCGCGCCCACGCCGCTGCTCGCCACCTTCCCGGTCACCGGCTACGTGCTCGGCGGCGCGGTGTGGGCGATGCCGGCGGCGCTCTTCATGCGCCGCTACGGGCGGCGGGCCGGATACACGCTCGGCTCGCTGGTCGCGATGCTCGGGTCGCTGCTCGCCTGGCACGCGATGAACGCGGGAAGCCTCTGGCTGCTGTGCCTGGCCACTTTCGTCTGCGGCCTGTACAACGCCTTCGGCGCGAGCCTGCGTTTCGCCGCCGCCGACGTCGTCGACGCGTCGCCCACGGCGTCGGCCGCGCAGGCGGCCTGGCGCGAGCGCTGGCGGCCGCGGGCGATCTCGCTCGTGCTCGCCGGCGGCATCGCGGGCGGCGTCGTCGGCCCCGAGATCTCGAAGTGGTCGCGCGGGGCGCTGGCCACGCCGTTTGCCGGCAGCTACCTGGTGCTGGTCGCCTTTGCCGCGCTGTCGCTGCTGCTCGTGCAGGCGCTGCGCGTTCCGGTGCCGTCGAAATCCGCGGCGAGCGGCAGCGCGCGGCCCATGCGCGAGATCCTGCGCGATCCGGTCTGCCGCGTCGCGATCCTCTGCGCGGCGCTCGCCTACGGCGTGATGAACCTGCTGATGGTCGCCACGCCGCTGGCCATGGAGGTGTGCGGGCTGCCCTACGAGGCGGCGGCCTTCGTCATCGAGTGGCACGTGATCGGCATGTTCGCGCCGGGGCTGTTCTCCGGCGCGCTGATCGGCCGCCTCGGCGCGTTGCCCGTCGTGTTCGCCGGCGCCGTGCTGATGCTCGGCTGCGTCGGCGTCGCGCTGTCGGGCGTGGAGCTGATGCATTTCACCCTCGCGCTCTTCGCGCTCGGGGTGGGGTGGAACTTCATGTACACCGGCGCGACCGCGCTGCTGACCCAGGCCTACCGCCCCGCCGAGAAGAACAAGGTGCAGGGCTTCATGGACTCGATCGTGTTCGCCACGATGATCACGAGTTCGGCGTCGTCCGGCGCGCTGCTCTTCGTCGACGGCTGGTCGGTGCTGAACCTGCTGTCGCTGCCCTTCGTCGTCGTCGCGCTGGCGGCGGTGCTGTGGCTGGCCGCGCGCAGCGGCTGGGCCTTCGGCCGCTCCGGCGTGGGCGCCGCTTCGTAGCGCTTCCTCGTCGCTGCGGCTTCAGTCGGCGCCGAACAGCGAGCCCCACAGCGCCCGCACGGCGGCTCGTTCGTCGGCGACGCTGTCCGGGTCCACGCGCGCGGCCACCCCGTCGAGCCGTGCCTGGTGCTGCAGGCGCCGATAGCGGCGGTAGGCATCGGCCGCGCGCTGCGCGAGTGCGGCGTCGATCAGCCCGAACTCGCCGGCACGCCCGAGCAGCGCGATGTTGCCGGCGTTGTCGAGCAGCGGCCGATGCTCGCCCGAATGCGCGAGCACGAGGAACTGCACGATGAACTCGATGTCGACCATGCCGCCGCGGTCGTGCTTGAGGTCGAAGCGGTCGCTGCGGTTCGGGTGGCCCTCGCGCATGCGCGCGCGCATCGCGCGCACTTCGTCGCGCAGCCGGTCGCGGTCGCGCGGGCGCGCGAGCACGCTGCGCCGGATCGCCTCGAAGCGTTCGCCGATCGACGCGTCGCCGGCCGAGAAGCGCGCGCGCGTGAGCGCCTGGTGCTCCCACACCCACGCCGCGTCGTTCTGGTAGGCCTCGAAGGCCGCGAGGCTCGAGACGAGCATTCCCGACTGCCCGTTCGGACGCAACCGCAGGTCGGTGTCGAAGAGCAGGCCGGCGGCGGTGCGCGTCGACAGCCACGCCGAGACGCGCTGCGCGAGCAGCGCATAGGCCTCGGGCGCGCGTTCGTCGGCATCGTCGTAGAGGAACACGAGGTCGAGGTCGGCGGCGTAGCCGAGTTCCTTGCCGCCGAGCCTTCCGTAGGCGATCGCCGCGAAGCGCGGCGTGTCGCGAAAGCGCAGCCGCAGGCCGCTCCAGACGAGACCGACGACGAGGCCGAGCACGCGATCGGCGAGCTCGCTCAGGTGGTCGGACAGGCGCTCGACGGTCAGGCGGCCTTCGAGGTCCTGCACCATCAGCCGGAACACCTGCGCGTGATGCGCTTCGCGCACGAGGTCCATCTGCCGCTCGACGTCGGGCGCGCCGTCGTGCGTCGCCGCTTCGACGCGCTCGCGCAGCTGCTCGCTCCAGGCGGCGTAGTCCTGCGGCTCGAGCAGCTCGCCGTCGAGCAGCTCGTCGAGGACGACCGGGTGCTGCATCAGGTATTCGGCGGGCGACTTGGCCCAGTCGAGCACGCGCAGCACGCGCGCGAACGCGTCGCGGAAGCGATCGAGCAGCGCGACGTAGCCGGGGCGCCGGCAGATCGCCTCGAGCAGGTCGACCAGCCGGGCGAGTCCGGCCGGACCGGTGCCGTGGCGCACCGCTTCCGCGAGCAGCCGCTCGATCGCGGCCCGCGTCTCCGCGCGCGCGGCGCGGTAGCGCGTGCCTTCGCGCAAGGCGGCGAAACGGCGTGCGGTCTCCGGGTCGGGCGCCTGCGCGGCATCGGCTGCCTCGGGCGCATCGCCGTTCTCCTCCGGCGGCGCGAGCAGCCGGTCGAAGATGCGCGCCGTCTGTTCGGTGCATTCGTCGATCGCCGCGTCGAAATCGGTGACCGGCATGCCGAGCATCGCGGCGATCGCCTCGCGCTGCTCGCGGTCGCGCGCGAGGCGATGCGTCTGCGCATCCTCGCGATACTGCAGCATGTGCTCGGTGCGACGCAGCAGCCGATAAGCGCGCGCCAGCGCCTCGCTCTCGTCTTCGGGCAGCAGCCCTTTCGCCGCGAGCGCCTCGAGCGTCTCGAGCGTGCGTCGGCCCTGCAGCGTGGGGTCCTGGCCGCCGCGCACGATCTGGAACAGCTGCGCGATGAATTCGATCTCGCGGATTCCGCCGCGGCCGAGCTTGACGTCGAAGGCGTCGGGATCGCGCGCGCCGCGCCGCGCGACCTGCGCGCGGACCTTCGCATGCAGCGCGCGCAGCGCCTCGATCGCATCGAAGTCGAGATAGCGTCGATAGACGAAGGGCCCGACGATGCGCGCCAGCGCCGCCTCGTCGTCGTCGCGCGCCTGGCGCGAAGCGGTGCCCGAGTCGGCGATCACGCGTCCCTTCAGCCAGGCGAAGCGCTCCCACTCGCGTCCCTGCGCGTAGAAGTACTGCTCGAGCATCGGCAGCGAGACGACGAGCGG
>QEVN01000093.1 GCA_003576795.1 Burkholderiales bacterium | reverse complement strand
GGCGGTGACTTCCTGGCCGACCTGCAGCACCTCGGACGGATGACGCACGCGGCGCCACGCCATGTCGGTGATGTGCAGCAGGCCGTCGATGCCGCCGAGATCGATGAACGCGCCGTAGTCGGTGATGTTCTTGACCACGCCGTGGACGATCGCGCCCTCGTGCAGCGTCTCGAGCAGCTTCGCGCGCTCCTCGCCCTGCGTGAGCTCGACCACCGCGCGGCGCGACAGCACGACGTTGTTGCGCTTGCGATCGAGCTTGATCACCTTGAACTCGAGCGTCTTGCCTTCGTACGGCGTGGTGTCCTTCACCGGACGCGTGTCGATCAGCGACCCGGGCAGGAACGCGCGGATGCCGTTGGTCATCACGGTGAGGCCGCCCTTGACCTTGCCGGTGATCGTTCCGTCGACCTGCTCGCCGGACTCCAGCGCCTTCTCGAGCTGGATCCACGCCGACAGGCGCTTGGCGCGGTCGCGCGACAGGCGCGTTTCGCCGTAGCCGTCTTCCAGCGCCTCGATGGCGACCGAGACGAAATCGCCTTCCCGGACGTCGAGCTCGCCGCGATCGTTGTGGAACTCCTCGATCGGGATGAAGCTCTCGGACTTCAGGCCGGCGTTGACGACCACGAAGTTGTGATCGATGCGCACCACCTCTGCGGTGATGACTTCGCCCTGGCGCATCTCCTGGCGCGACAGGGATTCCTCGAACATCCGCGCGAAGCTTTCGCCTTCGTTCGAGGGTGCGGATACCGAGGTTGCGGTTGCCGCAGTTATCGTTGCAGTAGTCAAATTGATTCCCGTATGACGATGTCTCGCCGGGCGGCGCGTACGGTAGGAAGCGGCCCAGCGGTGTTGCGAAAACCGGGCAGCGTTCTCAGCAAGCCCGGCGCCTGCGCGCGTGATGCGCCTTCAGCACCCGTTCGACGGTGGCGTCGACGTCGAGATGCGTGGAGTCGATCACGATCGCGTCTTCTGCGGGCCGAAGCGGAGCGACCGCGCGGTTCGCATCGCGTGCGTCGCGCTGCTGCAGATCCCGCAAAAGGTCGGGGAGTTTAGCAGAAAACCCCTTTTCGATCAACTGCTTATACCGCCGCTCCGCGCGCGACTCGACGCTCGCCGTGAGGAACACTTTCAGCTCGGCGTCGGGGAACACGACGGTGCCCATGTCGCGTCCGTCGGCAACCAGCCCGGGGGCGACCCGAAAGCCGCGCTGCAGGGCGAGCAGCGCCTCGCGCACCGCCGGCAGGACCGCGACGCGCGAGGCCGCGTTGCCGACCGACTCGTCGCGCAGGACGTCGGTGACGTCGTGCCCGTCCAGCTCGACGCAGCCCTGCGCGAAACGGACCCGCAGCGCGCGCGCGATCTGCGCGACGCGTTCCTCGTCGTCGAGGTCGACGCCCTCGCGCTGCGCCTGCAGCGCGCACAGCCGATACAGCGCGCCCGAATCGAGCCAGGCCCAGCCCAGCGTGCGCGCGAGCTTCTCGGCCACCGTTCCCTTGCCGGAGGCGGTCGGGCCGTCGATGGTGATCACCGGCGCGCTCATGGGCGAAGCCTCATGGGCGAAGCCTCATGGGCGGGACCTCATTGGCCCGAACCACGTTGGCGACCTCATCGGCGACGTCATCGGCGACCTCCTGCGCCATGCTCCTCGATGTCGAGGCCCGCGCCGCGCGCGAGCCCGACGAAGCCGGGGAACGAGGTGGCGACGTTCGCCGTGTCGTCGACTTCGACGATGCCGGACGAACGCAACGCCGCGATCGCGAGCGACATCGCGATGCGGTGGTCGTGGTGCGCCAGGCCGCGGCCGGCGCGAAAGACCGCGTCGTCGCCGCCGCGTCCGTCGATGACGATGCCGTCGTCGGTAGTCTGCGTGGCGAAGCCGAGCGCGGCCAATCCCTCGGCCATCGCGGCGATGCGGTCGGATTCCTTCACGCGCAGCTCCTCCGCGCCGCGCACCACCGTGCGCCCCTCGGCGCAGCAGGCGGCGACGAACAGCGCCGGGAACTCGTCGATGGCCAGCGGCACCAGCTCGGGCGGGACTTCGATACCCCGCAGAGGAGCCGAGCGCACGCGCAGGTCGGCGACCGGCTCGCCGCCGGCCTGCCGCGGCGAGACGATCTCGATGTCCGCGCCCATCCGCCGCAGGATCTCCAGGCAGCCGGTGCGCGTCGGATTGATGCCCACGTGCTCGAGCACGAGATCGGAGCCCGGCGCGATCGACGCGCCCACGAGGAAGAACGCGGCCGACGACAGGTCGGCCGGAACGTCCACCGAAGCGGCGTGCAGCGCCTGCCCGCCGCGCAGCGAGACGACCCGATCGTCGCTGCGCACGTCGACGCCGAATCCGCGCAGCATCCGCTCGGTATGGTCGCGCGTGGGCGCCGGCTCGACGACGACCGTCTCGCCCTCGGCGTAGAGCCCGGCGAGCAGCAGTGCCGACTTCAGTTGCGCGCTGGCCATCGGCAGCTCGTAGCGGATCGCGTGCAGGCCGTCGGAAGGCAGGATGCGCACCGGCGGACAGCCGCCGTTCGTCTCGATGCGCGCGCCCATCCGCTGCAACGGCTCGGCGACGCGGCGCATCGGCCGCCTCGACAGGCTCTCGTCGCCGACCAGCGTGGATTCGAAGCGCTGTCCGGCGAGCAGCCCCATCAGCAGCCGCATCGCGGTGCCGGCATTGCCGCAGTCGAGCGGGCCCGCGGTCGCGCGCAGCCCGCGCGACCCGACGCCGTGCACGACGACGCGGCCGTCGTCCGGCCCCTCGATCTCGACGCCGAGCGCGCGAAAGACGTTCATCGTCGAAATCGCGTCGGCGCCGGTGAGGAAGCCCGAGACGCGCGTCGTGCCTTCGGCGATCGCGCCGAGCATCACCGCACGGTGCGAGATCGACTTGTCCCCGGGGACGCGGAGGCGGCCCACCAGGCGACCGCCCGGTCCGACGCGAAAACTGCGCGACATTGAGATTGTTCCTCGGGCGGCTGCGGCGAGCGCCTTACAGTGGAGAGCATGAACGACAGGACCGACCCGATTCTACCGAGCCTGTCCGGCGCGCCCGGCCAGCCGCTCGACCTGCGCGCGCAGCGGCTGCTCGAGTCGCTGCCCGCCGCGCACCGCCTGCCGGTCTTACGGCGGCACTATCCGCACGTCGTCAACCGTCTCGCCGCCGACTGGCACCTGCCGCGACGGATGATCGGCGTCTTCGACGAACTGCTGATGAACGAGCGCGGCAAGCAGCCGCTCACGCCAGCCGGTTGCGCCAACGGCTCGCCGTCGAGAAGATCCGCACCAGCGCATCGCGGTCGCCGTCGCGCAGCGCGCCGCGGATCTCGTCGAGGCGATCGGCGAAACGCTGCGCCGACTCGAGGCACAGGTCGCGGTTGTCGAGCAGGATGTCCGCCCACAGCGTCGGCGACGACGCGCCGATGCGCGTGGTGTCGCGCAGGCCCGCGCCCGAATAGGAGAGCGCGCTCTCCGACAGTTCGTGCCCGGCGATCGCCGCCGACAGCGCGAAGGCGACCGCATGCGGCCAGTGCGACACCTCGGCGAAGATCCGGTCGTGCAGCAGCGGATCGAGCGTCTCGATCTTCGCGCCGGTGGGCGCGAGCAGGCGCGCGACCGCCTCGCAATGCTGGGCGGGCGTCGCATCGACCGGGCACAGCAGCCAGCGGCGTCCGCGGAACAGATCGGGATCGGCCGCCTGCGCGCCGCTGTGCTCGGAACCGGCGATCGGATGTCCGGGAACGAAGCGCAGGAAGGCGTCGCCCAGCCCGGCGCGCGCGCCTTCGATCACGCTGCGCTTCGTGCTGCCGCAATCGGTGACGACCGCCTGCGGCCCGAGCGACTCGCGGATCTGCGCGAACAGCGCCGGCATCGTCGGCACCGGCGCGGCGACCACGACGAAGGCGGCGCCCTGCACCGCTTCGCCCACCGTGGCGCAGGCGCTGTCGAGGTGGCCGAGCGCGCGCGCGACCTGTGCATCGTCGCCCGGCGAGTAGCCGGCGACCTGCCATTCGCCTTTTGCCCGCGACAGCGCCGCCGCGAGCGACCCGCCGATCAGTCCGACGCCGAGGATGGCGACCTTGCGCGACGTCACGCGCGCCCCATCGCCTTCTCGAAGGCGCGCAGGAACGCCTCGTTCTCCTCGGGCAGGCCGACGGAGATGCGCAGCCAGTCAGGCAGTCCGTAGTTGCCCACCGGCCGCACGATGATGCCGGCGCGCAGCAGCGCCTCGTAGACGCCCGCGGCGTCGCCGACCCGCACCAGCACGAAGTTGCCGTGCGAGGGCACGTATTCGAGCCCCATCCGCGCGAAGGCTTCCTGCAGGCGCTGCAGGCCGGCGCGATTCGCCTCGTAGCTGCGCTGCAGGTACGCCCGGTCGTCCAGCGCCGCGATCGCCGCCGCCTGCGCGATCGAGCTGACGTTGAAGGGCTGGCGCACGCGATTCATCAGGTCGGTGAGTTCGGGCTGGGCCACCGCGAAGCCCACGCGCAGGCCGGCCAGTCCGTAGGCCTTCGAGAAGGTGCGGCAGACGACGAGGTTCGGATGCTCGCTGACCTGCCGGATCGAATCGGAGCGCTGCGCGGGATCGAGATACTCGTCGTAGGCCTCGTCGAGGACGACGACGACGTCGGACGGAACCGACGCGACGAAGGCGGCGATCGCCTCGCGCGGCAGCCAGGTGCCGGTGGGATTGTTCGGATTCGCCACGAAGACGATGCGCGTGTCGGTCGCGATCGACGCGCGCATCGCGTCGAGGTCGTGCCCCAGCTCGCGCGCCGGAACGACGATCGCGCGCGCGCCGGTCTCCTGCGTTGCGAGCGCATAGACGGCGAACGAGTACTGCGAATAGACGGCCGAGGTGCCGGGCTGCAGCAGCGCGTGCGCGGCCAGTTCGAGCACGTCGTTCGAGCCGTTGCCGAGCGTGATCCAGTCCGCGTCCACGCCGTAGTGCCGCGAGATCGCCGCCTTCAGCTCGAAGCCGTTGGAGTCGGGGTAGCGCGACACCTCGGCGAGTTCGGCGGCGATCGCCGCGCGCGCCGATTCGGGCATGCCGAAGGGGTTCTCGTTCGAGGCGAGCTTGACGATGCGCTGCGCATCGAGCCCGTACTCGCGCGCGAGTTCGGAGATCGGCTTGCCCGCCTGGTACGGGGCGATCGAGCGGACGTAATCGGGTGCGGGAATGCTCATGATCGGATTCGACGACGGAAGAAGGAGGAAGCCGGCCCGCGGATCAGGCGGTGGCGCGCGGATACGAGCCGACGATCTTGCAGAAGCTGGATTGCGCGGCCATCTCGCGCAGCGCGGCGGCCACCGCAGCGTCGTCGCGATGGCCGATGAGATCGATGTAGAACAGGTATTCCCAGAGCCCCTGCCGCGCCGGGCGCGACTCGAAGCGCTTCATCGAGACGCCGTGGCGCGCGAGCGGCTCGATCATCGCATGCACGGCGCCGGCGCGATCGGGCACCGACAGGATCACCGAGGTCTGGTCGGCGCCGGAGGGCGCGCAGGCGTATTCGCCGATCACGGCGAAGCGCGTGCGGTTGTGCGGATCGTCCTGGATGCCGGTGGCGACGATCTGCAGGCCGTAGCGCGCGGCGGCGTGCTCGCCGGCGATCGCCGCGGTGCCCATGTCGAGCGAGGCGAGCCGCGCGGCCTCGGCGTTGCTCGCCACCGGAACGCGCTCGACGCCGTGCGCGTGGGCATCGAGCCAGCGCGCGCACTGCGCGAGCGACTGCGCGTGCGAGACGATGCGCTCGATGCCGTCCATCGATGCCTCGAGCCGCATCAGGTTCTGCCGCACCGGCAGCGAGATCTCGCCGCTGATGGTCAGCGACGCCTGCAGCAGCAGGTCGAGCGTGCGGCTCACCGCGCCCTCGCTCGAGTTCTCGACCGGGACCACGCCGAAGTCGGCGCCGCCCACTTCCACCGACCGGAACACCTCGTCGATCGACGCGCAGGCGATCGCGTCTACCGACGAGCCGAAATGCGCGAGCAGCGCCTGCTCGGAGAAGGTTCCGGGCGGCCCGAGGTAGGCGACGCGCAGGCGCCGCTCGAGATCGCGGCAGCCCGAAATGATCTCGCGCCAGATCGCCTCGATCGCCTCGCCCGACAGCGGACCCGGATTGCGTGCGCGCAGCCTGGCGAAGATCTGCGCCTCGCGCTCGGGCCGCATCACCGGCGCGCCGTTGTGCTTCTTCCATTCGCCGACGCGCTGCGCCAGGCGCGCGCGTTCGGCGAGCCGCTCGAGCAGCTCGCCGTCGATGCGGTCGATCTGCGCGCGCAGCGCGTCGAGCGATTCGACAGGCGCCGCTTCGGAGGCGTTCGCGTCGGCCGCTGCTGGGTTGGACACTGGGTTGGACACTGAGTCGGACACCGGGTCGGGCATGGTGGCGGCGGGCCTCTTGGTCGGGGCATCGTATCAAAGCGCCGCCGTCGGCAGGCGGTACAGCAGCCACGGCAGCGCCAGCGCGGCGGCCAGCGTCGACAGGGCGACGGTGGCGCTCGTCTCGCCCACCTGCGTGCGGTAGCGCTGCGCGAACAGGTAGACGTTCGCGCCGGTCGGCAGCGCCGCGGTGACGGTGGCCACGGCGAGCGGCAGCGGCTCGAGCCGCAGGAGCCAGTTGCCCGCGCTCCAGACGAGCAGCGGAAACAGCACGCTCTTGACCGCCGTGAGCCCCGCCGCGGTGGCGAGCCCCGCGCGCAGCTCGAACTGCGCGAGCGAGGCGCCGAGCAGCACCAGGCACAGCGGCGTGGCGGCGGCGCCGAGCATCGCCAGCGCCCGGTCGAGCGGCACCGGCAACGGCCAGTGCATCGCCGACCAGGCGAGCCCGGCGAGGATCGGCAGCACCACCGGGTGGATCAGCGCCGAGCGCGCGACCTGCAGCAGATGCGCGCCGAGCGTACGCCACGAGCGCTCGGCGCCGGGGCGCCGATCGATCAGCGAGGTCTCGAACACGAGGGTGCCGAGCGACAGGAAGACGAGCGCGTGCCAGGCGATGATCGTCAGCAGGAAGGCCAGGCCCGTCTCGCCGTAGGCCAGGCGCACGACCGGAATGCCGAGCATCACCGTGTTGCCGAACACCGAGCCGAGCGCATGGATCGTCGCGGTCGCCGCGCCGCGCCCGCGCATCGCCTGCAGAAGCAGCACGGCGGCGAACAGCGGCAGGCCGACGGCGTAGTAGGCCAGCGCCGCGCCCGGCGTGAGCCGGTGGAAGTCCACGCGTGCGATCGCGCCGAACAGCAGCGCCGGCATGAAGATCAGGAACGCGGCGTCCGACAGCGCCCGCACGCCTTCGCCGCCGAGCAGGCCGCGCCGCGCGGCGACGAAGCCGACGGCGATCAGCACGAAGACCGGCAGGACGATTTCGCCGAACAGCGACACGGGCGGCCCCGGCGGCGGCAAAGACCGATGAGCGAATGGGCGGGCGCGCGCAGCCGGAAGACCGGTCAGCCCGCGCCGCTCGGGTTGCTGCCGTCGCCGCCGTTCCCGCCGCCGTTGCCTTCGCCGTCGTCGGGCGAGCGGTCGGCGGTGTCGTCCTCGATCTGGTCGCGCTCGTTCGGGATCGGCCCCACCGGCCCGAGCGCGTTGGCCGCCGCCGCCTCGAGTTCCGCGTCGCCGTTCTCCGCCGCGTCGCGCTCGACCACGCGCTGCACGCGCGACAGCGTCGTGCCTTCGTCGACGGCGATCAGCGTGACGCCCTGCGTGGCGCGGCCCATCTCGCGGATCTCGCCCACCCGCGTGCGCACGAGCACGCCGCCGGTGGTGATCAGCATGATCTCGTCGTTCGGCTCGACGAGCACCGCGCCGACGACCTTGCCGTTGCGCTCGCTCGTCTGGATCGCGATCATGCCCTTGGTGCCGCGGCCGTGCCGCGTGTATTCGCCGATCGGCGTGCGCTTGCCGAAGCCGTTCTCGGTGGCGGTGAGCACCGAACGCTCCTCGTCGCCGGCGACGAGCATCGAGATCACCTGCTGGCCTTCCTCGAGCGACATGCCGCGCACGCCGCGCGCGTTGCGGCCCATCGGCCGCACGTCGTTCTCGTGGAAGCGCACCGCCTTGCCGGCGTCCGAAAACAGCATGACGTCATGCGAGCCGTCGGTGACCGCCGCGCCGATGAGGAAGTCGCCGTCGTCGAGATCCACCGCGATGATTCCGGCGCGGCGCGGATTCGAGAACTCCGACAGCGGCGTCTTCTTCACCGTGCCCAGGCTCGTCGCCATGAACACGAAATGCGACTCGTCGAAGGTCTGCACGGGCAGCACGACGGTGATCTTCTCGCCATCGGCGAGCGGGAACAGGTTGACGATGGGACGCCCGCGCGCGTTGCGCGTGCCCTGCGGCACCTCCCAGACCTTGATCCAGTAGACGCGACCGCGGTTCGAGAAGCACAGGATGTACTGATGCGTGTTCGCGATGAAGAGCTGGTCGATCCAGTCTTCCTCCTTCATCGCCGCGGCCTGCCTGCCGCGCCCGCCGCGTTTCTGCGCGCGGTACTCCGACACCGGCTGGCTCTTGATGTAGCCGCTGTGCGAGAGCGTGACGACCATGTCCTGCGGAGCGATCAGGTCCTCGGTGTCGATCTCGCTGACGTTCAGCTCGATCACCGAGCGGCGCGCGTCGCCGTACTCCGCCTTGATCGCCTTCAGCTCGTCGCCGACGATCGTCGTGATGCGCTCCGGGCGCGCGAGGATGTCGAGCAGGTCGATGATCTGGTCGATGACCTCTCGGTATTCCTGGACGATCTTGTCCTGTTCCAGCCCGGTGAGCCGCTGCAGGCGCATCTGCAGGATCTCGCCCGCCTGCACGTCGGACAGCCGGTAGACGTCGCCCTGCAGCCCCACCGACGAATCGACGCCCTCGGGGCGGAACTCGGCGATGTCGCTGCCGGCGCGCTCGAGCATCTCGCGCGCGACGCCGGCGCGCCACGGGCGCGC
Organism: Burkholderiales bacterium; assembly: GCA_003576795.1. GTDB lineage: Bacteria > Pseudomonadota > Gammaproteobacteria > Burkholderiales > Burkholderiaceae_E > Zeimonas. Next base: position 4,798 of record QEVN01000093.1, on the reverse strand, counting down.
CATCAGCCGCTCCTTCGCGATCGGCGGCGTGGGCGAGGCCTTGATCAGCTCGATCATCTCGTCGACGTTGGCGATCGCCACCGCCAGCCCCTCGAGCACGTGCCCGCGCTCGCGCGCGCGGCGCAGCTCGAACACGGTGCGCCGCGTGACGACCTCGCGCCGGTGCGCGAGGAACGCTTCGAGCATCTGGCGCAGGTTCAGCAGCCGCGGCTGGCCGTCGACCAGCGCCACCATGTTGATGCCGAAGGTGTCCTGCAGCTGCGTCTGCTTGTAGAGGTTGTTCAGCACGACCTCGGGCAGCTCGCCGCGCTTCAGCTCGATGACGACGCGCATCCCCGACTTGTCGGACTCGTCGCGGATGTCGGAGATGCCGTCGATCTTGCGCTCGTTGACCAGCTCGGCGATGCGCTCGAGCAGCAGCCGCTTGTTGACCTGGTAGGGCAGCTCGTCGACGATGATCGCGCTGCGGTTGCCTCGATCCATCTCCTCGAAATGCGTCTTCGCGCGCATCACCACGCGTCCGCGGCCGGTGCGATAGCCGTCGCGCACGCCCTGCACGCCGTAGATGATTCCGGCGGTGGGGAAGTCGGGCGCCGGGACGATCTCGATCAGCTCGTCGATCGTCGTCTCCGGGCGCGCGAGCAGCGCCAGGCAGGCATCGACGACCTCGTTCAGGTTGTGCGGCGGGATGTTGGTGGCCATCCCCACCGCGATGCCGGCCGAGCCGTTGATCAGCAGGTTCGGGATGCGCGCGGGCAGGACGGTGGGCTCGTTCTCCTTGCCGTCGTAGTTCGGCTGGAAATCGACCGTTTCCCGGTCGATGTCGGCGAGCATCTCGCCGGCCAGCCGCTGCAGCCGGCATTCCGTGTAGCGCATCGCCGCCGGGTTGTCGCCGTCGACCGACCCGAAGTTGCCCTGCCCGTCGACCAGCAGATAGCGCAGCGAGAAGTCCTGCGCCATGCGAACCAGCGTGTCGTAGATCGACGCGTCGCCGTGCGGGTGGTACTTGCCCATCACGTCGCCGACGATGCGCGCGCACTTCACGAAGGGCCGGTTCCAGACGTTGTTGACCTCGTGCATCGCGAACAGCACGCGCCTGTGCACCGGCTTCAGGCCGTCGCGCACGTCGGGCAGCGCGCGTCCGACGATCACGCTCATCGCGTAATCGAGATAGGAGCGACGCATCTCCTCTTCGAGGCTGACCGGAAGCGTTTCTTTGGCGAAGGAGTCCATGCGTCGGGAGTGCGAAAAAAGCCGACTTGCGTCGTGCCCCGCAGGTGGTCCCGCAGGCGGCGGAAAACCGACTATTTTACCATGCGGGATCGGCGCTTTTCCCGCCGCCGCAGGCGCGCCGGCGCTTTGTCGCCGCCCTGCTTCGAACCTCCCGGAAAACGACCATGCCGACCGCCGAAGCGCCCGCCCGCATGCTGATCGAGCCGCAATGGATGGCGCCGGTGCGCGCCGAGGCCGGCCCGGCGGGCGAAGCCTGTCTCGTCGACCACGCCGTCGTCGTCGAGGACGACCGCATCGTCGACGTGCTGCCGCAGGAGCAGGCGCGGCAGCGCAATCCCGCGGCCGAGCGCATCGCGCTGCCCGGGCACCTGCTCGTTCCCGGCTTCGTGAACCTGCACGCGCACGCGGCGATGGCGCTGTTGCGCGGCGTGGGCGACGACCTGCCGCTGTCGGCCTGGCTGCGCGACCGCATCTGGCCGCTCGAGTCGCGACTGGTCGATCCGCAATTCGTGCGCGACGGCTCGACGCTCGCCTTCGCCGAGATGCTGCTCGGCGGCACGACCTGCGTGAACGACATGTATTTCTTCCCCGAGGCGTCGGTCGAAGCCGCGCTCGCGGTGGGCATCCGCAGCGCGCACGGGATCATCGTCGTCGACTTCCCCACCGTGTACGCGAGCGCACCGGCCGAGTACCTGCGCAAGGGGCTGGCGCTGCGCGACCGCCTGCGCGAGCACCCGCTGGTCAGCTTCTGCCTGGCGCCGCATGCGCCGTACACGGTCGGCGACGATGCGCTGCGCGAGATCGCGACGATCTCGCGCGAGATCGGACTGCCGATCCACATCCACGTGCACGAGACCGCCGAGGAAGTGGCCGAAGGCATCGCGCGACACGGCAGGCGGCCGCTCGCGCGGCTCGACGCGCTCGGGCTGGTCGGCCCGGAGATGATCGCGGTGCACGCCGTGCACATGGACGACGACGACCTGCGCCGCCTGGCGGCGGGCGCCGTCACGGTCGCGCACTGCCCGCATTCGAACGGCAAGCTGGCCTGCGGCATCGCGCCGACCGCGCGCATGCACGCGATGGGGATCCGCGTGGGCATCGGCACCGACGGGTCGGCCAGCAACAACCGGCTCGACCTGCTCGGCGAAGCGCGCACGGCCGCCCTGCTCGCCAAGGCGACCAGCGGCCGCGCCGACGCCTGGCCCGCCGCCCGGACGCTGCGCGCGATGACGCTGGACGCGGCCGCCGCGCTCGGGCTGGACGGGCGCATCGGCTCCATCGAGGCGGGCAAGCAGGCCGATCTCGTCGCGGTCGACCTGCGCGCCGCCGAGCTGTCGCCCGTCTACGACCCGGTTTCGCAGCTGATCTACGCCTGCGGACGCGAGCACGTGAGCGACGTCTGGGTCGCGGGAAAAGCTGTTGTCCGTACGCGACAGCTCGCTGACGTCCTGGTCAGAGACGCCCTGAGCGAAGTAGTTGGTCGAACAGGCGTGTGGCAGAATCGGGTTGGCGAAATCTTGTCAGGTCGGGTCTGATTCGGGCCATTCGTTTTCGGGCCGTTCATTTGCCTGTCAGCGTCGTAACAGAATTTCAGTTCTACCGAAAGGAGAAACATGAATAAACCGGTCAAACTGACCTGCGTCGTCGCTGCGGCGATGATGTCGGTCTCGATGGTCGCGGTTGCCCAGGTCGCGCCGCCCAATAAAACAGGCTACGTCGTCAGCCCCGATCGCAACGTCGTGCGCAGCGGCGCCGGCACCTGCGTCCACACCGGCTACTGGACGCCGGCCGATGCGTTCCCGGGTTGCGACGACGATCTCCTTCCGAAGGCGCCGCCTCCGGCTCCGGCCCCCGCGCCTGCTCCGGCTCCGACCCCCGCTCCGGCGCCGAAACCCGCTCCGGCTCCTGCCCCGACGAGCGAGAAAGTCACCTTCGCCGCCGACACGTTCTTCGACTTCGACAAGTCGGTGATCAAGCCCGAAGGCAAGGCGCGTCTCGACGACCTCGTCAGCAAGCTGCAGGGCGTGAACCTCGAGGTCGTGATCGCGGTCGGCCATACCGACAGCATCGGTACCGACAAGTACAACCAGGGTCTGTCGGTTCGACGCGCCGAGGCGGTCAAGGCCTACCTCGTCAGCAAGGGCATCGAAGCGAACCGCATCTACACCGAAGGCAAAGGCGAGAAACAGCCGATCGCCGACAACCGTACCCGCGAAGGCCGCGCGAAGAACCGCCGCGTGGAAGTCGAGGTGGTCGGCACGCGCGCGCGTCGCTGATCCCGGCTCTCGCGACCGGCTCGCCGGTCGCCCTCCAGAAACCCCGCTTCGGCGGGGTTTTTTTTGAGCAGGGGCACGCCTGCGGCCTTCGAAGCTGCGGGGCGCGGCACGCCACGTAGAATCTTCGTTGTCGCAGCCTCGACGGTTCCCGCTCCCATGTCGCTTCCCTCCGCCCCGATACCCGCCGCGCCGAACGTCGATCCGGCCGAGCTGGCGAAGTTCCAGGCGCTGGCCGCGCGCTGGTGGGATCCCGAGTCGGAGTTCCGGCCGCTGCACGAGATCAATCCGCTGCGACTGGAGTGGATCGACGCGCGGGCGTCGATCGCCGGCAAGCGCGTGCTCGACGTGGGTTGCGGCGGCGGCATCCTGTCGGAGGCGATGGCGCAACGCGGCGCGATCGTGCGCGGCATCGATCTCGGGGAGCGCGCGCTGCAGGTCGCGGAACTGCACGCGCTCGAGAGCGGCGCGGCGGTGGAGTACGAACGCATCGCGGTCGAGATGCTTGCCCAGCGCGAGCCCGGCGCCTACGACGTCGTCACCTGCATGGAACTGCTCGAGCACGTGCCCGATCCGCAGTCGGTGGTGCGGGCGTGTTCCGCGCTCGTGCGTCCCGGCGGCTGGGTCTTCTTCTCGACGATCAACCGGAACGCGAAGGCCTTCGCATTGGCGATCGTCGGCGCCGAATACGTGCTCGGACTGCTGCCGCGCGGCACGCACGAGTACGAGAAGTTCATCCGGCCGTCGGAGCTGGCGGCAGCGGCGCGCCGCTGCCGGCTCGAGGTCGCCGAAGTCACCGGTCTCACCTACAACCCGATCACGCGCCGCTACCGGCTCGACCCCGACGATCCGGACGTCAACTACATGATGGCGTGCCGGCGCCTGGACGCGCCCGGCGAGATCTCGCCGTGAGTCTCGCCGGCGGCGCCCGGCCTCCGCTCGCGGTGTTCTTCGACCTCGACGGAACGCTGGCCGACACCGCGGCCGACCTCGTCGCACCGGTGCAGGCGATGCGCGCCGAGCGCGGGCTGGCTGCGCTGCCCCTCGAGGTGCTGCGCCCCTATGCGTCGATGGGCGCGCGCGGCCTGCTGCTCCGGGGGCTGGGCGTCGAACGCGAGGATCCGCAGTTCGAAACGCTGCGTGACGAGTTCCTGCAGCGCTACGAAGCGGCGATGACCGTCCACACCTGCATGTTCCCCGGCATCGCCGAGGTGCTCGACGCGCTCGACGACGCTGCGATCCGCTGGGGCGTGATCAGCAACAAGATCGAACGGCTGGTGGCGCCGATCCTG
>QEVN01000092.1 GCA_003576795.1 Burkholderiales bacterium | reverse complement strand
GGCGCCGGCGTCACGGGGCGTCGGCGCGGCGGTTCGCGGACGCGCCGCCCAGCGCGGGCGCTGATCCCGCGGTCGCTGATCCCGCGGCGGGCGCCGCCAGGCTCTCCTGCCGGCGCCCGACCCACCAGCTCACCGCCAGCCAGCCGACGGACAGCGGCACCGCCACCAGCGCGATGCCGGTGATGCCCAGGCCCGCCCAGGCGAGCGCGGCGTACGACCAGCTGCCGACCTGGTCGCCGGCGCGATAGACGACGGTGTCGATCGCGTTCTTCGCCTTGTACTTGTCCTCGCGCGACAGCACGGTGAAGAGCAGCTCGCGCGTCGGTCGCGCGAGCCCGAAGTTCAGCACGCGACGCCCGAACTGGGCCGCCACCAGCACGGCGACGCCCGGCGCGAGCGCGAGCGCGCCGAAGCCCGCCACCGACAACGCCGGCAGGATCGACGCCGTGCGCGCGACGCCGAAGCGATGCAGCACGCGCCCGGTGACGAACAGCTGCACGAGCAGCGTCGCGGCGTTCACCGCCAGGTCGATCGAGGCGAAGAAGCGCGTGCGCGCGGCGCGCTCGTGGAACTGCTGCGCGACGATCTCCGCCTGCAGGAAGTAGAGCAGCGTCGACGTGATCGAGAACAGCAGCATGTAGGCGCAGATCGCCAGCAGGTACGGCGAGCGCAGGACGTGCGTGAGGCCGGCGTAGGCGCTGCCGCCGATCGATGCTTCGTTGGCGGGCGGGTTGTCGGGTCGGCCGTCGGCCCGGTAGCCGGCATCGGCGCGACCCTCGCCGGCGGCACGCCGCTTCGCCGACTTCGCCGATCGCGACACCCGCAGGACGCACAGGCACGCGAGCACCAGCAGCGCGGCCGACGCGAGCATCAGCCGGCTCTCGCCCAGCGAGCCGACGAGCGAGGCCGTCGACGACGAGCCGACGATCGCGCCGACGGTCGCCCCCGCGGCGAGCAGTCCGAACAGGCGCTTGCCCTGTTCGCTGTCGAACACGTCGACCATCAGCGCCCAGAACAGCGACACGACGAACAGGTTGAAGACCGAGGTCCAGACGAAGAAGACGCGGCCGATCCACGGCTCGAGCGCTGCCGGCGCCGTTGCGAGCGCGACGGCGAAGGCGACCAGGTTGGCCGCGAAGAACAGGTACGCCGCCGGCAGGAAACGCTCGCGCGGCATGCGTCGCACGAGCGCCGAAAAGGCCGGGTTGAGCGCGAGCATCGCGACGAGCGTGGCGGTGAACAGCCACTGCAGGTTCTCGACGCCGCCCAGCACGCCCATCTCGTCGCGGATCGGCCGGATCACGTAGTACGACGCCAGCAGCGAGAAGACGAGCAGCAGCGACCACGCGAGCGGCGCCCGCTCGCCGGGCCGCACGTCGACGAGACGGGAGCGCGCGCCGCTCCCGCCCGATCGCCCTTCGTCAGAGCGCGTCGACGTAACGTTCCATCCGACGCCGCTCGGCGGCGTCGGGCATCGGACCGCGCGCCGCCGCGGCGTTGTCCAGCGCGTACTCCGGTTTCGCCGTGCCGGGAATCGCGCAGACCACGGCCTCGTGCGAGACGATGTACTTCAGGAAGAGCTGCGCCCAGGTGGTGCAGCCGATGTCGGCGGCCCATTCGGGCAGCGCCTTGCCCTGCACCGCGCGGAACAGCCGGCCGCGGCCGAAGGGCAGGTTGATCATCGCCGCCATTCCGCGCTCGAGGGCGAGCGGCAGGATGCGCTCGCCGGCGGCGCGGTTGTCGAGCGCGTAGTCGACCTGGATGAAATCGAGCCGCTCGCTGCGCATCACGCGCTCGAAGTCGGCGTACTGCGAGTCGAACGAGGTGGTGATGCCGACGTAGCGGATGCGTCCCTCGCCCTTCAGCTCGCGCAGCGTCTTCAGCTGCGTGTCGACGTCGCGCAGGTTGTGCACGGCGATGAGGTCGATCCGTGTGGTGCGCAGCCGGCGGAACGACTGCTCGATCTGCGCGCGTCCGGCCTGGCGTCCGTCGGCGCCGACCTTGGTCGCGAGGAACAGCCGGTCGCGCAGCCCGGCTGCCTCGACGATCTCGCCGACGACGGCTTCGGCACGGCCGTACGAAGGCGCCGTGTCGACCACGCGGCCGCCCGCGCCGGCGAAGCGCTCGAGCGTCTCGCGCAGCACCGGCGATGCCTCGTCGTAGCGGCGCGCGGTGCCGAGCCCGACGACGGGGAGCAGTTCTCCGGTGGAAGGGACGGGCTTGCGCAGCGGTTGCGTGTCGGCGCCTTCGCCGAGCCGCTCGGCGGCCAGCCGCTCTACCGGCAGCGCCTGCGGCACGACCGCCGCCGCCTGTGCGTGCGCGCGGCCGGCGCCCACCAGCGGAATCGACGCGGCAGCGAGAACCCATCGTCGGCGATCGCTTCGCATCGGTCTTCTCCGTTGCGTCTCACATCCGTTCGGCCACGGGGGGCGCTTCGTCGCGCACGAGATCGAGGATAGCCTGCCCGTAGGTTTCGAGCTTGTGCGTGCCGACGCCGTTGATCCTCGCGAGTCCGTGCACCGACTGCGGTCGTTCGCGCGCGATCTCGCGCAGCGTCTTGTCGGGGAAGACCACGTAGGGCGGCACGCCCCGCTCGGCGGCCTGCGCGCGGCGCCATTCGCGCAGCCGCTCGAACAGCGCCTCGTCGCGCGGGTCGGCGGCGGAGTGCGCCGCGGCCTCGGTGCCGAGGCTGCCCGTGTTCGCCGTCGCCGCGCCGCGCCGCGCACGCTTCGCGCGCGTGCGTTCGGGCGCCTGCGGCCGGCGCATCTGCAGCGTGCGTTCGCCGCGCAGCAGCGCGCGGCTCGCCTCGGTGAGCACCAGCACCTGATGACGCGCGTAATCGACCGATACGAGCCCCTGCGCGATCAGCTGACGCAGCACCGCGCGCCAGGCCGTTTCGTCGAGATCGGCGCCGATGCCGAAGGTGCTCAGCGAATCGTGCCGGTGTTGCACGACGCGCGGCGTCGCCTGCCCGCGCAGGATCGCGACGATGTGCTGCGCGCCGAAACCGAAGCCGCTGGCCTGGCGCACGCGGTAGATGCACGAAAGCAGCTTGCGCGCGGCTTCGGTCGCGTCCCACGGCTGCGGCGGCTCGAGGCAGTTGTCGCAGTTGCCGCAGTTGCTCCAACCGAGGCCCGCCTCGCCGAAATAGCCGAGCAGCTGCACGCGGCGGCAGCCGATCGTCTCGGCCAGCGCGAGCATCGCGTCGAGCTTGCCGGTGGACACGCGCTTGTGCGCGTCATCGGCCTCCGACTGGTCGATGAAGCGGCGCTGCTGCACGACGTCGGCCAGGCCGTAGGCCATCCACGCTTCGGCCGGCTCGCCGTCGCGGCCGGCGCGGCCGGTTTCCTGGTAGTAGCCCTCGACGCTGCGCGGCATGTCGAGATGCGCGACGAAGCGCACGTCGGGCTTGTCGATGCCCATGCCGAAGGCGATCGTCGCCACCATCACGACGGCGTCGTCGCGCAGGAAGCGCATCTGGTTCGCGCTGCGCGCGGCGGCGTCCATGCCGGCGTGATAGGCGAGCGCGTCGACGCCCTGCGAGACGAGCCACTGCACGGTGTCGTCGACCTTCGCGCGCGTGGCGCAGTAGACGATGCCGGCCTCCCCCCGGTGCTCGTCGAGGAAGGCGAGCAGCTGGCGGCGCGCGTCCACCTTCTCGACGATGCGGTAGCGGATGTTCGGCCGGTCGAAGCTCGAGACGAAGCTGCGCGCGCCGGCCAGCGCCAGGCGCTCGACGATCTCGGTGCGCGTGAGCTCGTCGGCGGTGGCGGTGAGCGCGATGCGCGGGATCTGCGGGTAGCGCTCGTGCAGCACGGCCAGCTGCAGGTATTCCGGGCGGAAATCGTGGCCCCACTGCGAGACGCAATGCGCCTCGTCGATCGCGAACAGCGCGATGCGCGAACGATCGAGCAGCTCGAGGCAGCGCGGCGTGAGCAGCCGCTCGGGCGCCACGTAGAGCAGGTCGAGCTGGCCGGCGAGCAGCGCGCGTTCCACCGCCGCCGCTTCGCGCGCGCCCAGCGACGAGTTCAGGAACGCCGCGCGCACGCCCAGCTCGCGCAGTGCCTCGACCTGGTCCTGCATCAGCGCGATCAGCGGCGAGACGACGACGCCCGTGCCGTCGCGCACGAGCGCCGGAATCTGGTAGCACAGGGACTTGCCGGCGCCGGTGGGCATCAGCACCAGGGCATCGCCGCCGGCGACGACGTGCTCCACGACGGCCGCCTGGTCGCCGCGGAACGCGTCGTAGCCGAAGACGTCGCGCAGCACGGCGCGCGGATCGCGCGCGTGCGTGGCGTCGAGGAGGAGCGAATCGGTATCCATGCGGCGTCGAGTGTACCGGCGCAGCGCCGCGCGCGGGGGCGGCAGGCCGTCTTACGGCAGGCGGTCTAGGGCCGGTTCACACGGCGTTCGCCGCACACGGCGCACGAAGGATCGCGCGGCACCCGCACTTCGTGCCACTGCATCTTCAGCGCGTCGATCATCAGCAGCCGTCCCACCGCCGGCTCGCCGAAGCGCCCGACCAGCTTCAGCGCCTCGGCCGCCTGCATCGTGCCGACGATGCCGGTGAGCGGCGCGAACACGCCCATCGTCGCGCACAGCACCGGCTCGACTTCCTCGCCCTCGGGGAACAGGCAGTGGTAGCACGGCGAATCGGCGCGCCGCGTGTCGTAGACCGCGACCTGCCCGTCGAAGCGGATCGCCGCGCCCGAGACGAGCGGTACGGCGTGCGCGACGCAGGCGCGGTTGATCGCCTGCCGCGTGGGGAAGTTGTCGCAGCAGTCGAGCACCACGTCGGCGCGCGTCGCGAGCGCGTCGAGCGCTTCGGCGTCGAGCCGCTGCACGATCGGCTCGACCTCGATGCCCGGGTTCAGCTCGAGCATCGTGCGCCGGCCCGACTGCGCCTTCGGCTCGCCGACGCGATCCTGCCGATGCAGGATCTGCCGCTGCAGGTTGGTGAGGTCCACCGCGTCGTCGTCGACGAGCAGGATGCGCCCGATGCCCGCCGCGGCGAGATACAGCCCCGCCGGCGAGCCCAGGCCGCCCGCGCCGACGACGAGCGCCGTGGCGTCGAGCAGCCGCTGCTGCGCCTCGACGCCGATCTCGTCGAGCAGGATGTGCCGGCTGTAGCGGAGCAGTTGTTCGTCGTTCATCGGAAAGAAAAAAGGCCGCGCGACGCGCGGCCTTCGATGATAGCGAGCCGGAGGCCGGCGGCGCGCTCAGCGTGCCGGCTCCTTCTGCGCCGGCGCCGCGGCGACCGCATCCTCCTTGCGGGCGACGACGACTTCGGCACCCTTCAGGAAGTTCAGCGCCTGCTGCAGCTGGTAGTCGTCGTTCGAGCCGTATTCGATCGGCTTGCGATCCTTCTGGCCGGCGAATTCGGCCGGGTCGGGGATCGCCGAACGGACCTCGGTGTCCTTGTCGTTGCTCAGGTGCCGGTTCAGGTCGGCCTCGCGCAGGCGGAACGCGTTCAGGTCGCCGTCGGGCGTCTCCTCGACGACGTAGTCCGGCGTGATGCCCTTGGCCTGGATCGAGCGCCCGTTCGGCGTGTAGTAGCGCGCCGTGGTGAGCTTGATCGCCGTGGTGCTCGACAGCGGCAGGATCGACTGCACCGAGCCCTTGCCGAAGGTCTGCGTGCCCAGCACGACCGCGCGCTTGTGGTCCTGCAGCGCGCCGGCGACGATCTCGGAGGCCGACGCCGATCCGGCGTTCACCAGCACCACCATCGGCGCGGTTTTCGCGGCGGCCGGCACCTTGGCGACGACGTCCTCGCGCATGCCGCGCAGGTAGTCCTCGGGACTGGCGACGTACTTGCGGCGAGCGTCCTCGGTGCGTCCGTCGGTGGTGACGACGGTGGCTTTCGGCGGCAGGAACGCGGCCGACACGCCGACGGCGCCGTGCAGCAGGCCGCCCGGGTCGTTGCGCAGGTCGAGCACGATGCCCTTCAGCGAGTTCTGTGCCGACAGCGCGTCGAGCGCCTTGACCAGGTTCTCGACCGTGTGCTCCTGGAACTGCGTGACGCGGACGTAGCCGACGCCGTTGTCGAGCGCCTTCGACTTCACCGACTGCACGCGGATGACGTCGCGCACGATCGGGACGATCAGCGGCTGGTTCTCGCCCTTGCGCGACAGCGTCAGCGTGATGGTGGTCTGCGGCTTGCCGCGCATCAGCTTCACCGCGTCGTTCAGCGACAGGCCCTTCGTGGGCTTGTCGTCGATGCGCACGATCAGGTCGCCCGCCTTGACGCCGGCGCGCGCCGCGGGCGTGTCCTCGATCGGGGCCACGACCTTGACGAAGCCGTCTTCGGTGCCGACCTCGATGCCCAGGCCGCCGAACTCGCCCTGCGTGCCGACCTGCAGCTCCTTGAACGCCTCGGCGTCCAGGTACGCGGAGTGCGGATCGAGACCGGACAGCATGCCGCCGATCGCCTCGGTGATGAGCCGCTTGTCTTCGATCGGCTCGACGTAATTGGCCTTGATGGCACCGAACACGTCGGTGAACTGGCGCAGCTCCTCGAGCGGCAGTGTCGCGGCAGGCTCGCGCTGGGCGACAGCCGTCAGCCCCAGGCTGATCAGCACGCCGGCAATGGCGCCGGCCGACAGGAGGCCTAGAGGCTTGAACGTACCCTTCATTGGATTCCCTTCGGGCAGAGCGACCGGCGCAAGAAACACGCACGCGAAAACGCCGTCTGCGACCGCGGACGAGTATAAACCGCAGCTGTCTCGCAGCAGGCGTTTTTTTGGCGGAATCTCCCTCGGGAAAACGCTTCCGTTTCAGCGCGCCTTGCCCTGCGCGGCGACGGCGGCCATGGCCGCCTCGATCTCGGCGGCGTCGCCCAGGTAGCGATGGCCGATCGGGCGCAGCGCGTCGTCGAGTTCGTAGACGAGCGGGCGGCCGGTGGGGATGTTCAGCGAGACGATCTCTTCGTCGCTGATGCCGTCGAGGTACTTCACCAGCGCGCGCAGCGAGTTGCCGTGGGCGACGACCAGCACGTTGCGGCCGCTGCGCACGGCAGGGGCGATCGCCTCGTTCCAGTACGGCACCACGCGCGCGACCGTGTCGCGCAGGCACTCGGTGCGCGGAATCCGGTCGGGCCGCAGCGAGGCGTAGCGCGGGTCGTTCTGCGCCAGCCGCGGGTCGCCGTCGGGCAGCGGATCGGGGGCGATGGCGTAGGCCCTGCGCCAGACGAGCACCTGCTCGTTGCCGAAGCGCGCGGCCGTCTCGGCCTTGTCCAGGCCCTGCAGCGCGCCGTAATGCCGTTCGTTCAGCCGCCAGTCGGGCACCACCGGGATCCACATGCGATCCATCGTGTCGAGGACGATCCACAGCGTGCGGATCGCCCGGCGCAGCACCGAGGTGAAGGCGAGGTCGAAATCGAATCCCTCGGCCTTCAGCAGCTCGCCGGCGCGGCGCGCCTCCGCGCGGCCCGTCTCGGTGAGGTCGACGTCGGTCCAGCCGGTGAAGCGGTTCTCGAGGTTCCACTGGCTCTCGCCGTGGCGAAGGAGGACGATCCGGTGAGTCATGGGGAGAGGTGGGGACGGCCGGGGAGACCGCTATTCTATAATCCGCGGTTTTCGGCTCGCGCGGCGCACCGGTCTTCCGTGGATTTCGTTCTCGACAACATCGTCCTCATCCTGATCGCCGTCGTCTCCGGCGCGATGCTGCTGTGGCCGCTGCTCACGCGCGGCGCCTCCGGGGGCAACTCGCTCGACACCTTGCGGGCCACGCGGCTGATCAACGACGCCGGCGCCGTCGTGCTCGACGTTCGTACGCCGGCCGAATTCGCCGCCGGCCATCTGCCGAACGCGCGCAACATTCCGCTGGCCGAACTGGACAAGCGCGCCGCCGAACTGCCGGCGAACAAGCCGGTGCTCGTCTGCTGCACGTCGGGCGTCACGTCGTCCCGGGCGGCCGGCGTGCTGCGCAAGGCAGGCCGAACGGAGGTCTTCAATCTTTCCGGAGGCCTCGACGGCTGGCGCCAGGCGGGACTGCCGGTCGTCAAGTAGGGATCAAATAAGGTGTTTGCGCGCGCGGGCGCGCGAAGGGAGATTTCGATGAGCGCCAGGGTCGTGATGTACAGCACCGCCGTCTGTCCGTATTGCCAGCGAGCCGAGCAGCTGCTGCGGGCGCGCGGCGTGGAGGACATCGAGAAAGTGCGCATCGACCAGGATCCCGCGCAGCGCGACGCGATGATCGCGCGCACCGGGCGGCGAACCGTGCCGCAGATCTTCATCGGCGAGCAGCACGTCGGCGGCTACGACGACCTGGCTGCGCTCGACCGCGCCGGCAAGCTGGTGCCGATGCTGCAGGGCTGAGGTGCCGTGCGCGGCGAGCGCCGCGCTTCGCTGTTTTCCACCCCGCCGGCGACCGCGCCGGCCCTCGAAGGACCACTCATGACCGAAACGGCGCAAGCCCCCGCCTTCGCCATCCAGCGCGTCTACCTGAAGGATCTCTCGGTGGAGATCCCGCATGCGCCGCGCATCTTCCTCGAGACGCAGCAGCCGAACGTCGAGATCCAGATGGACGTCGGCAGCGAGCAGATCGCCGACGGCATCTACGAATCCACCGTCACGATCACGATCACGACGAAGGTCGGCGACAAGGTCGCGTTCCTGATCGAGGCCAAGCAGGGCGGGATCTTCGAGATCCGCAACGTGCCCGACGAGCAGATGCCGCTGCTGGTGAACGTCGTCTGCCCGAACATCGTCTATCCGTACCTGCGCTCGAACGTCGCCGACACCGTGCAGCGCACGGGTTTCCCGCCGATCCACCTTGCCGAGATCAATTTCGAGGGCCTGTACCAGCAGCGGCTGCAGCAGCTGCAGGCCGAGCAGGCGAAGGCTGCGCAGGGGGCGGGCAGCGCCGGCACGGGCAACGGATCGGGCGGCTCCGCCCACTGAATGCCGATGAGCGCGCGTCGGCAGGCTGCGCCGGGGCGTGCCGGCGGTCGTCGGCGGCGCAGCCCCCTCGTCGTCGGGCTCGCGGCCTTCGTCGCGATCGTCCTCGTGCAGGCGGTCTTTCCGTCGAGGGCCCGCGCCGCCGAATTCCGCGAGGTGACCAGCGCCGCCGGCGTACTGTACGACGGCCCCTCCGAGCACGCGCGCAAGCTGTTCCTCGTGCCGCGCGGCACTCCGCTCGAGCTGGTCTCGTCGGTGGCCGGCTGGGTGAAAGTGCGCGATCTCTCGGGCGACGTCCTGTGGATCGAGCGCGGCGAGCTGGGCGCCGCGCGTCATGTCATCGCGAGCACCCTTGTCGCGGTGCGGCGAGCGCCGCAGCGCAACGCCGAGCTGCTGCTGCAGGTCGAGCGGGGCGTGCTGCTCGAGGTCGTCGACGACGAAGCGCCGGCGGGCTGGCTGCACGTGCGATATCCCGGCACTGCGGCGGGCTACGCCGAGGCGATCGAGGTCTGGGGGCGCTAGTGTCCTGCGAGACAGGACACTAGGGGCGCCGTGCGCATCGCGATCTTCGGCGCAGGCGCCTGGGGAACGGCGCTCGCCTGCCACGCGGCTTCGGCGCACGAAGTGTTGCTGTGGGCCCGCGAGCCGTCGCTCGTGCAGGCGATCCGGCGCGAGCGGCGCAACGAGCGCTACCTGCCGGGTTTCGCGCTCGACGAGCGCATCGGCGCCGAAGCCGATCTCGACGCCGCCTGCCGCTGGCTGGGCGAGGCCGGCCCGTCGCTCGCCGTGATCGCCACGTCGGTGGCCGGACTGCGCTCGACGCTCGCGGCGCTCGATGCGCGGCTGTCCGGCGCCGGCTGCGCCGGAGCGGTCTGGCTGTGCAAGGGGCTCGAGGCCGACAGCGGGCTGCTGCCCCACGCAGTGGCGGCGCAGACGCTGCGATCGGTGCCGGGCGGCGTGCTCTCCGGACCCAGTTTCGCGCAGGAGGTGGCGGCCGGGCTGCCGGTGGCGCTGACCGTCGCCTCGCGCGACGCTTCGCTGCAGGCCGCGGCCGTGCAGGCTTTCCACCACGGCGCCGCCCGCATCTATCGCAGCGACGACGTCGTCGGCGTCGAACTGGGGGGCGCGCTGAAGAACGTGATGGCGATCGCCGCGGGCATCTGCGACGGCCTGGCGCTCGGCCAGAACGCGCGGGCGGCGCTGATCACGCGCGGGCTCGCCGAGATCGCGCGGCTGGGCGCGGCGCTCGGCGCGCGCCCCGAGACCTTCATGGGGCTCACCGGGCTGGGCGATCTCGTCCTCACCTGCACCGGCGATCTCTCGCGCAACCGGCGCGTCGGACTCGCGCTGGCTACCGGCGAGCCGCTGGCAGCGATCGTCGCGCGGCTCGGGCACGTCGCCGAGGGCGTCGCCTGCGCGGCGGCGGCCGACGCGCTCGCTGGCGCACGCGGCGTCGCGATGCCGATCGTCGAGGCGGTGAACGCCGTGTTGCGGGGCGCGCTCGGGCCGCGCGAGGCGGTGGTTTCGCTGCTGTCGCGGGAGCCGAAGGCGGAATCGGACTGAGCGTGGGGGGCTCGCGGCCGGGCCGCTCGGGGGCTCGCAGCGGAGCCGCTCGGGACTCG
>QEVN01000091.1 GCA_003576795.1 Burkholderiales bacterium | reverse complement strand
CCTTCGTCGACGGCGCGCTCGCCTGGCTGCCGGGACAATCGGTGCTGCAGCTCGACGGCGACGATGCGCTTCGCTTCCTGCATTCGCAGACGACGAACGACGTGCTGCAGCAGCCTCCCGGCGCCGCGCGCTGGCACGGCTACTGCTCGCCCAAGGGCCGGCTGCTGGCCACGATGCTCGCCTGGCGCGCGGACGCGTCGATCCGGCTGCTGCTGCCCGACAGCGTCGCCGAGACGATCCGCAGGCGACTGGCGATGTTCGTGCTGCGCTCGAAAGTGCGCATCGCGAACGAGAGCGGGGCGCTGGTCGTGCTCGGCTTGGTCGGCGCTGCCGGCGCCGATGCGCTCGCCCGATTGCAACTGGCGGCGCCGGCGCCGATGAAGGTGGCCGTCGCCGACGGCGCCAGTCTCCCGCGCTCTTCGGGCCCGGGCGAGCCAGGCGCGCATCCGCTCACCGCGATCGGCCTGCCTCCCCTGCCCGCCACCGCCGTGGACGGAGCCGTCGCCGACCTGCCCCGCTGGCTGCTCGTCGCCCCCGTGGACGCGATCGAAGGCGTCTGGCACGCGTTGCGCGCGCGACTCGCGACGATCGACAGCCGCGCGTGGCGATGGACCGACGTGCGCAGCGGCATCGCATCGATCGTCCCCGCGACCAGCGAGCAGTTCGTGCCGCAGATGCTCAATCTCGAAGCCGACGCGATCGGCGCAGTGAGCTTCACCAAGGGCTGCTATCCGGGGCAGGAGATCGTCGCGCGCAGCCACTACCTCGGCAAGACGAAGCGACGCGCCTTCCTCGCTCGGATCGCCGCCCGGCCGGGGGACGATGCACGGCAGCCTTCCCCGGGCGACGTTCCGCGGGAAGCCTCCCCGGGTAGCACGCCGCCGGAGCCGCTCCCCGGCAGCGACGTCGTCGACCGCTCCGGGCAACCGGTGGGTCTCGTCGTCGCGGCGGCGCCTTCGCCCGACGGCGCCATCGACGTCCTCTACGAAGCGCAGGTCGCCGCAGCGAACGAAGGCGCGCTCGCCGTGGGCGGACAGGTTCTGCGGCCGATCGCGCTGCCCTATCCGCTGCCCGTCGCATGAGCAGCGTCGTCGTCCTCGTCTGGTTCCGCGCCGACCCGGCCCGCAACGAGGAGTGCCTGCGGTCGCTGCGCGCGCTGGCCGCCCGCATCGAGGCGCGATTCGGCGTGCGCGGGCGTTTCGGCTGGCGCGACGAGCCCGAGAAGAACCGCCGCACCTGGCTGGAATCGTGGGAGCCGGTGGACGCCGGGCAGGAAAGCGACTTCGTCGAGGCGCTCGGGGCGGAGGCGGCTTCGCTCGGCTTCGGCGAACTGGCGCCCGGAGGGCGTTTCGTCGACGTCTTCCACTGGGCCGACGCGGCGAAGGACGCGCCGCGATGTGCCTGATCGCGTTCGCGCTCGACGCCCACGACTCCTTCGCCTTCGTCGTCGCGGCGAACCGCGACGAGTATTACGCGCGCGAGACGGCGCCGGCCGCCTGGTGGGACGACAGGCACACGGTGTTCGGCGGCCGCGACCTGCGCGCCGGCGGCAGCTGGCTCGCGATCGATCGCCGCGGACGTTTCGCGGCGGTGACCAACGTGCGCGAGCCCGACCCGGTCAGCGGACCGCGATCGCGCGGCGCGCTCGTGGCCGGATTCGTCGAAGGATCCGAGCCGGCGCGCGACTACGCCGAACGCGTGCTCGGGCAGGCCGACGAGTACGCCGGCTTCAACCTGCTGCTCGTCGATCTCGCGGCCGACGAGCCGGCGCTCTTCGTGTCGAACCGCGACGCGCGGCGCGTCGTCGCACCGGGAAGCGGCGTGCACGCATGGTCGAACGGCACGCTCGATGCGCCGTGGCCGAAGGTGCTGCGCTTGCGCGAGCGGCTCGGATACGCGCTGCAGGGCGCGCCGCGGCAACTGGGCCCGACGCTCTTCGACGCGCTTGCCGACCGCTCGATTCCCGACGATGCGGCACTGCCCGACACCGGCGTCGGCCAAGCCCGTGAACGACTGCTGGCGCCGGCGATGATCTACGCGCCCGACCTCGGCTACGGCACGCGCGCGTCGACGATCGTCGCCGTGCGACGCGACGGGCATGCAGTGTTCGTCGAACGCAGCTGGGCGCCTGCCGGCGAGGCGCCGCGCCGCGCGGGCGAGCGGCGCGTGCGCTTCCGGCTGGCCCCCGCGACCGTCGAAGCGCTGGGCCGACGCTGAGGATGCGCTGACGGGCGCTCAGCCCGGCGCGCGCCGGGCGACGCCGTCGGCCAGATCGTCGACGAACGCGGCGATCTCGGCCGCGACGCGCTGCGGCGCCTCGTGCACGAGCCAATGCGTCGCTTCGGGCAGGCGCACGAGGCGCAATCGCGGCACGACGCGATCGAGTCCGTCGAGCAGCGACGGCAGCAGCGCGAGGTCGCGCTCGCCCCAGACGACGAGCGTCGGCGCGTGCACGATGAAACGCGAGGGATCGATCGCGCGCGCAGCGTCGGCCGGGTCGCCCTCGCCGGGCGGATGCAGCGGCGAAGCGCGGTAGTAGTTCACCGCCGCGGCCAGCGCGCCCGGCGTGCGCCACGCCTCGTGGTACTCGGCACGCCGCGCGGCATCGAGCCACGGCGCGCCGCCCATCGATTCGAGCATCGCGGCGAGCCGCGCGAATCCGTCGCGCGCCAGCACCGTCTCGGAGCCCGGGCGTCGCAGCCAGTTCATGTAGGCGCTCGCCGCCTGCTGACGGGGATCGTGCGCGAGCGCCTCGGCGAAGGGCACCGGGTGCGGCGCGTTCAGGATGACCAGCCGTTCGACGCGCTGCGGATGCGCGATCGCGAAAGCCCAGGCGAGCGCACCGCCCCAGTCGTGCCCGACGAGTGCGCAGCGCTCGTGGCCCAGCGCGTCGATGAGCGCGTTCACGTCGGCGACGAGTTCGCTCACCCGATACGCCTCGACGCCCTCGGGCTTGTCCGACCGGCCGTAGCCGCGCAGATCGGGGGCGACCACGTGGAAGCGCGCGGCGAAAGCCGGCATCAGCTCGCGCCAGGCGAACCACCCTTCCGGAAAACCGTGCAGCATCAGCAGCAGCGGAGCGCGCTCGTTGCCGCACGACGCGTAATGCAGGCGCAGCGGCCGCGCGGCGCTGCCGACCTGCGCGTACCGGCCGTCGCGGATCGCGTCGTTCGCTGCGTGTCCGTCGGTGTGCATTGCGCTGCGCGGTGCGAGGCGCCGTCAGCCCTTGCGCTGCGACAGCTCGGGCTTGTAGGTGTACGGATCGCTCGGATTGCGCTGCTCGATCACGTCGCGCAGGCGCAACTCGACCGACGGCAGGATGTTCGGATGCGTGATCACGTAGAAGCGGTTCTCGCGGATCGCATCGAAGGTCATGCGCGCGACCTGCACGGCGCTGATGCGTCCCGACGCGACGGCCTTCTCGGTCGCGCGCTGCGCGGCGCGCATCGACTCGGTCGGCGCAGTCTCCGAGCGCAGCTCGTCGGGCCGGTTGCGCTCGGACTGCGCGATGCCGGTCGGGACGAAGGCCGGACACAGCAGCGTGACGCCGATCGACGCGCCGATCCCGCGAAGATCCTGGTACAGCGTCTCGCTCAGCGCGACCACCGCGTGCTTGGAGACGTTGTACACGCCCATGCCCTGCGGCGCGAGCAGGCCGGCCACCGACGCGGTGTTCACCACGTGGCAGTCGTCGCCCTGCTTCAGCATCCGCGGTACGAAGCTGCGGATGCCGTGGATCGCGCCCCACAGGTTCACGCCGAGCACCCACTGCCAGTCGCTCTCGCCGGCTTCCCACAGCAATCCTCCGGTGGCGACGCCGGCATTGTTGAAGAGCAGGTGCGCCGCGCCGAAGCGCTCGATCGTGCGCTCGGCCAGGCGCTCGACCTCGTCGGCGTGCCGCACGTCGACCTTCTCGCCGAACGCCTCGGCGCCCTGCGCGCGCAGCTCTTCGACGACGCGCGCGAGCGCCTGCGGCTCGACATCGGCGAGCGCCAGGCGCATGCCCAGCGAAGCGCCCAGGCGCGCGAACTCGCGGCCGAAGCCGCTCGCCGCTCCGGTGACGACGGCTACCTTGCCCGCGAACGATTGCATCGTGGTTCCCCGCAGTGGGAGCTGGCGCAGTCAGTCGAGCGCGACGAGCTGCTTGCCGACGTTGCGCCCGGCCAGCAGCCCGATGAACGCCTCGGGCGCGCTCTCGAGTCCGTGTGCGATCGTCTCGCGATAGCGCAGGCTGCCGTCGGCAACGCGCTGCGCGAGCTCGCGCAGCGCCGTCGGCCACACGTCCAGGTGTTCGGAGACGATGAAGCCCTCGACGCGCAGCCGGTTGACGAGAATCGAGCGGAACTGCGTGACCGGCATCGGCTGTCCGCTGTAGCCGGAGATCAGCCCGCAGACGGCAACGCGCCCGAAGGCGTTCATGCGGCGCAGCGACGCATCGAGCGGCTCGCCGCCGACGTTCTCGAACAGCCCGTCGACGCCGTCGGGGGTGGCCGCACGCAGGTCTTCGTAGAGCCGGCCCGCCTTGTAGTCGACGCAGGCATCGAAGCCGTACTCGCCGGCGACGATCGCGCATTTCTGCGGACCGCCGGCGATGCCGACGGCGCGGCATCCGGCCGCCTTCGCCAGTTGCCCGACCACCGAGCCGACGGCGCCGCTCGCCGCCGACACGACGATCGTCTCGCCGGCCTTCGGCGCGATGATCCGGTTCAATCCGTACCAGGCGGTGACGCCGGGCATGCCGACCGAACCGAGGTACGCCGACAACGGAATCCTCGACGTGTCGACCTTCGTCAGCCCGCTGCCGTCGGAGATTCCATAGAGCTGCCAGCCGAGCATGCCGACGACTGCGTCGCCGGCGGCGAAGCGCGGGTTGCGGCTCTCCACCACTTCCCCGGCCGTGCCGCCGCCCATCGTCTCGTCGAGCTTCTGCGGCGCGGCATAGGATTTCGCGTCGTCCATCCTCCCGCGCATGTACGGATCGAGCGACAGGAAACGATTGCGCACGAGCACCTGGCCATCGGCGATCGCCGGCAGCGGTACCTCCTCGAGACGGAAGTCCTCCGGCGACGCGAGGCCTTTCGGCCGACGCGCGAGAACGATGCGGCGGTTCGTCTGGGTCATCGCGTTGTTCCTCCTGCGTTGCCGCCCGGCCGCACGGTTGGGCACCGCCCGATCCTCGCGGCCGGGCATCCCGTCCGGCTGTCGCGGGCCGACTCCTTTCAGACCGCGGTCACGCCCCCGTCGACCGCGAGGATCTGCCCGGTGATGTGCTTGCCGGCGTCGGAACAGAAGAGCAGCGCCGCGCCCTTCAGGTCCTCGTCGTCGCCGAGCCGGTGCAACGGCGTGCGCGCCTTCACCTGGTCCTCGATCTCGGCGAGCGTCGCGCGCGACATCTTCGACGGAAAGAAGCCCGGCGCGAGCGCGTTCACCGTGATGCCGTGCTCGCCCCATTCGCCGGCGAGCGCGCGCGTGAAGTTCACCAGCCCGCCCTTCGTCGTGTTGTACGCGATCGTGTGGTTCGTGCCCGGCTCGTTGCCGCGCAGCCCGGCGATCGACGCGACGATCAGGATGCGGCCGTACTTTCGCGGGATCATCGAGCGCTTGCCGATCACCTGCGTGAGCAGGAACACGCCGGTGAGGTTCAGGTTCAGCAGCTTCTGCCACGCCTCGAGCGGATGCTCCGCCATCGGCGCGCCCCAGGTCGTGCCGGCGTTGTTGACGAGGATGTCGCAGTGGCCCAGCTTGCCCAGCGCGGCATCGGCGAAGGCGACCACCGACTCGGGCTTGCCCAGGTCCGCGGCGATCGCGTGCGCGCGCACGCCCTGCTTGGCGAGATGGGCGACCGCTTCGTCCAGCTCGGCCTGCTTGCGGGCGGCGAGCACGATCTCGGCGCCCATCTCGCCGAGCGCCTCGGCGATCTGCAGCCCCAGCCCGCGCGAGCCGCCGGTGACGATCGCCTTGCGCCCGGCCAGGTTCATCGATTCGCGTACCGACATCGGCGCTCTCCTTCAGACGATCTCGAACAGCCCGGCGGCGCCCATCCCGCCGCCCACGCACATCGTGACGACGGCCCAGCGCGCGCCGCGCCGCCGACCCTCGATCAGCGCGTGCCCGGTGAGCCGCTGGCCGCTGACCCCGTAGGGATGGCCGACGGCGATCGCGCCGCCGTTCACGTTCAGCCGATCGTCGGGAATGCCGAGCCGGTCGCGGCAGTAGAGCACCTGCACGGCGAAGGCCTCGTTCAATTCCCACAGGTCGATGTCGTCGATCTTCCTGCCGGCGCGCGCGAGCAGCTTGGGCACTGCGTAGACCGGGCCGATGCCCATCTCGTCGGGCTCGCAGCCGGCGATCGCGAAGCCGCGGAAGTAGCCCAGCGGCTTCAGCCCGCGCTTCTCCGCCAGCGACGCCTCCATGAGAACGCAGGCGCCCGCGCCGTCGGAGAACTGGCTCGCGTTGCCCGCAGCCACCGTTCCGCCGGGCAGCGCCGGCTTGATCTGCGCGATGCTCTCGATCGTCGTGCCGGGCCGGCGCCCCTCGTCGTCGTCGAGCGTGACCTCGCGCGTCTCGAGCCGCCCGCTCGCCTTGTCGGCCACCGCCATGCGCACGGTGATCGGCACGATCTCGTCCCGGAACCGGCCCGCTTCGGCCGCGGCGCACGCGCGCTGCTGGCTGCGCGCGCCGTACTCGTCCTGGCGCTCGCGGCCGATGCCGTAGCGGCGCGCGACCGTCTCGGCGGTCTGCAGCATCGGCCAGTAGACCTCGGGCTTGGTCTTGCGCAATCCCTTGTCGACGAGCATGTGGCGGTTCGCCTCGTTCTGCACGCACGAGATCGACTCGACGCCGCCGGCGACGAAGACCTCGCCCTCGCCGGCGACGATGCGCTGCGCGGCCATCGCGATCGTCTGCAGGCCGGACGAACAGAAACGGTTGACGGTGACGCCCGAGACGCTCACCGGGCAGCCCGCGGCGAGCGCCGCCTGGCGCGCGATGTTCGAGCCGGTGGCGCCTTCCGGCGTCGCGCAGCCCATCAGCACGTCCTCGACCTCGCCGGGCTCGATGCCCGCGCGCTCGATCGCGGCGCGCACCACGTGCCCGCCCATCGTCGCGCCGTGCGTCATGTTCAGCGCGCCGCGCCAGGACTTCGCCAGCCCGGTGCGCGCCGTCGATACGATCACTGCTTCACGCATGGTTGCCTTCCCCGTTCCGTTCAACCGTTGAATCCCTTGCCCTCGGCGGCGAGCTTCGCCAGCAGCGGCGCCGGCGTCCAGAACGCGGCGTCGCCGCGCGCGATCGCGGCGAAATCGCGCATCCGGTTCACGACGTTGTACAGCCCGTACTGGTCGGCGTAGAGCATCGGCCCGCCGCGCCACAGCGGGAAGCCATAGCCGGTGAGATAGATCATGTCGACGTCGGAGGCGCGCAGCGCGATCCCTTCCTCGAGGATCCTCGCGCCCTCGTTCACCAGCGCGAACACGAGCCGGTGCACGATCTCGTCGTCCGGGAGCTTGCGCGGCTTCGCACCGATCGAATCGCGGTGCGCGGCGATCAGCTCGTCCACCTGCGGATCCGGCAACGCATCGCGCTTGCCCGGCACGTAGCGGTACCAGCCCGCGCCGGTCTTCTGGCCGAAGCGGCCCAGCTCGCACAGCTTGTCGGCGATGCGCGGATATTCGAGGTTCGGCTGCTCGACGTAGCGCCGCTTGCGGATGTACCAGCCGACGTCGTTGCCGGCCAGGTCGCTCATGCGGAACGGCCCCATCGCGAAGCCGAACTTCTCGATCGCGCGGTCGACCTGCTGCGGCGTGGCGCCTTCCTCGAGCATGTACAGCGCCTGGCGCAGGTACTGCTCGATCATCCGGTTGCCGATGAAGCCGTCGCACACGCCCGAGACGACGCCGGTCTTGCGCAGCTTCTTCGCCAGCTGCATCGTCGTGGCGAGCACGTCCTTGCCGGTCTTTTCGCCGCGCACGATCTCGAGCAGCTTCATCACGTTCGCCGGCGAGAAGAAATGCGTGCCGATGACGTCCTGCGGGCGTTGGGTGAACGAAGCGATGCGGTTCACGTCGAGCGTGGAGGTGTTGGTGGCGAGGATCGCTCCCGGCTTCATCACCTCGTCGAGCTTGCGGAACACCTTCTCCTTCACCGCCATGTCCTCGAACACGGCCTCGACGACGATGTCCGCATCGGCGATGTCGTCGTACGACAGCGTGGGCTCGATCAGCGCCATGCGCTTCTCGACGTCCTCGGGCTTCATCCGGCCCTTCTTCGCCGTGCTCTCGTAGTTCTTGCGGAGGGTCGCCACGCCCTTGTCGAGCGCTTCCTGCGCGACCTCGAGCAGCTTGACCGGGATGCCGGCGTTGGCGAAGTTCATCGCGATGCCGCCGCCCATCGTGCCCGCGCCGATCACCGCGGCGCGTGCGATCGTGCGCGTCGGCGTCGACGACGGAACGTCGGGGATCTTGCTCGCCGCGCGCTCGGCGAAGAAGGCGTGGCGCAGCGCGCGCGATTCGGGCGTCTGCACCAGTTCGAGGAACAGCCGCCGCTCGTTCGCCAGCCCTTCTTCGAAGCTCATCTTCACGGCGCCGGCGATCGCGTCGATGCAGCGTACCGGCGCGGGAAAGTTCTTCGCGACCGAGGCGACCGTGTTGCGCGAGAACTGGAGGAAGGCTTCGGCGTCGTCGTGCTCGACGCGCAGGTCGCGCACCTTCGGCAGCCCCCGGTTCTCGGCGAGCGCCTTGTGCGCGAAGGCGATAGCGCCCGCTACCAGATCGCCTTCGACGATCTCGTCGAAGAGCTTCGTTGCGCCGAGCTTCTCGGACTTCACCGGCTCGCCGGAGACGATCATGTTCACCGCCGTCTCGAGCGGAACGACGCGCGGCAGGCGCTGCGTGCCGCCCGCGCCGGGCAGGATGCCGAGCTTCACCTCGGGCAGCGCGATCTGCGCGCCGGGCGCAGCGACGCGGAAATGGCAACTGAGCGCGAGTTCGAGTCCGCCGCCCATCGCGACCGCGTGCACGGCCGCCACGACCGGCTTCGTGCTCTCCTCGATCGTGCGGATGACCGTGTGCAGCGTCGGCTCGGCGAGCGCCTTCGGCGTGTTGAACTCGCGGATGTCGGCGCCGCCGGAGAACGCGTTGCCCGCGCCGTGGATGACGATTGCGCGGATCGCGTCGTCGGCCTGCGCGCGGCGGATCGCTTCGACCAGGCCGGTGCGCAGGTCGTGGCCGAGGCCGTTGACGGGAGGATTGTCCATCGTGACGACGGCGATGTCGCCGCGGGGGGCGTAGTGCGCTTGGGTCATTTGGGGAGCTTCCGGAGAGTGACAGGACTGCTGAGGGGCAGTGTAACCGAGGGGTTGTTTGCGTTCGGTTTCGTTG
The DNA here is from genome assembly GCA_003576795.1 of Burkholderiales bacterium. Classification (GTDB taxonomy): domain Bacteria; phylum Pseudomonadota; class Gammaproteobacteria; order Burkholderiales; family Burkholderiaceae_E; genus Zeimonas. The sequence continues at coordinate 1,183 of QEVN01000091.1, read as the reverse complement.
CGCACGCTCCGCGCGGGGCCGGCGTGCGAGGCGCCTGTCGCTCGGTTGGCTGCGTGCGGTCCTGCCGCTCTCCTCTCGCTTTTCGTCAGGATTGGCGGACGACTTCCACTTTCGCGGAATGGCCGGGGATCGTGGCCAGGGCGGCGTCGCAGGTGAGCAGCGGGGCGTCGAGCGCTTCGGCGAGGGCGAGGTAGGTCGCGTCGCAGGCGCTGGCGTTGTCGCGCAGCGACCAGATCCGATCGAGCAACAGGGAGTGCGGGTAGCGGGACAGGGGCAGTCGACGCAGATCGTCCAGCGCCTGCGCGCCGCGTTCGACGGTCATCTCTTTCTTTCGCACGATCCGGCGCAGCACCTGGGCGACTTCGACGTCGATCAGGTGCGGCGCGTGCAAGGATTCCGTCGGGTCGAAGATCCGGCGTGCGACGTTTGCCGCGAGCCGATCGTTCAGCAACACCTCGAGCGCAGCCGACGCATCGAGGACGATCATCGAGCGTCGCGTTCGGCCCGCACCGCCCTGGCCACCGAGCCGCGAACGCGCACCGGCTCCCGCTGCGCGAGACGGCTGCGCAATTCATCGAGTGTCGGACGCTCCGCGATCACCTCGATCTCGCGGCGCAGGAAGTCGGACAACGAAAGCCCCTCGAGCGCCGCGCGCGCCTTCAGCTTCCGGTGAACCTCCGCCGGAACGTGCCGGATCTGGATCATCACAGACGACATGTTTGCAGCATGCAAGCATGTGCATCAACGGGAGTGCCATCAATTGGCTGACCGATGCGGTCGCCGAAGACGATCCCAGCCTCACCGCTTCGGAGCGTCGTCCGCCGCGAGCCGGAGCGCGGTAGCGGGAGTGCGGGCGCAGCGCTTCGCGGCGCGCTCGGCGAGCCGGCTGCTACCGAAAGCGAATCGGCGGGACCCGTCGCCGTGGGGCGCGCAGCGCCCCTCGGCAGCGGGTGCCGATTCGCGAGGTAGAGCCGGGAAGCCCCGGCGAAGCCGGGGCCGAAGCCGTGTGCGCCGCGAAGCGCTGCGCCCGCACCCCCGCTACCGCGCGGAGCGAACGCATCGGAGCGAGCGTCCCGACAGCCTCACACCTCCAGCCACTCTCTCCGCACATGCTCGTTCGCCCGCAGCTCGTCAGGCGTCCCCTCGAACACGATCCGCCCGTGCCCCATCACGTACACGCGCT
>QEVN01000090.1 GCA_003576795.1 Burkholderiales bacterium | reverse complement strand
CCGGGGCGCCGCCTGCCGCGCGCGTAGGCCCGGCCCCGGCCCGCTGCGGCGCGGTTGCACGCCGCGCATCCCGCTGACATGGCTTTGCTCCCCGTCGTCGCGCTGGTCGGGCGGCCGAATGTCGGCAAGTCGACGCTGTTCAATCGGCTCACGCGCAGCCGGTCGGCGCTGGTGGCCGATGCGCCCGGGTTGACGCGCGACCGGCAGTACGGGCGCGGGCGGGTCGGCGAGATTCCGTTCATCGTCATCGACAGCGGTGGCTTCGAGCCGGTGGCGCGCGACGGGATCGCGGCGCTGATGGCGCGGCAGACGCGGCAGGCGATCGTCGAGGCCGACGTGGTCGTCTTTCTCGTCGACGGACGGGAAGGGCTGACCGGGCGCGATCGCGAGATCGCCGACGAGCTGCGGCGCACCGCGCGGCGCGTGCTGCTCGCGGTGAACAAGACCGAAGGACGTCCGCGGGAACAGGCAGTGGCCGAGTTCCACGAGCTGGGCCTGGGCGATCCGTGGCCGGTGTCGGCCGCGCACGGCGACGGGGTTCGCGAACTGGTCGATGCGGCGCTCGAGCCCTTCGTCGCGCAGGCGGCCGAAGCGGATGAGGGCGAGAGCGACGAGGCGGCGCAGGCGGCGCAGGCGCCGGCCGAAGCGGGCGAGCGCAAGCCCGCGCCGGCGGGCGACGCAGCAGCGCCGGCTGCGCCCGAAGGCGTTGCCGCCCGCGTGCGCGTGGCCGTGGTCGGCCGTCCCAACGTCGGCAAGTCGACGCTGATCAACGCGTTGCTCGGCGAGGAGCGGCTGGTCGCCTTCGATCAGCCCGGCACCACGCGCGATGCGGTGGCGGTCGATTTCGAGCACGGCGGCCGCGCGTATACGCTCATCGACACGGCCGGGCTGCGGCGTCGCAGCCGCATCGACGAGGCGATCGAGAAGTTCTCGGTCGTCAAGACGCTGCAGGCGATCGAGCAGGCGCACGTGTGCATCCTGCTGCTCGACGCGAGTCAGGAGGTCTCGGAGCAGGACGCGAGCATCGCGGGTTACGTGCTCGAGGCCGGCCGCGCGCTCGTCGTCGCCGTCAACAAGTGGGACCTGGCCGACGCCGGCGAGCGCGAACGCGTGCGCACCGAACTCGACCGCAAGCTGCACTTCCTGCGCTTCGCGAAGTGGCATTTCGTCTCGGCGCGCGAGGGTTTCGGCATTCCCGCGCTGATGCGCTCGGTGCAGTCGGCGCACGCCGCGGCGATGGCCAAGCTCTCCACGCCGAAGCTCACGCGGGCGCTGCGCGAGGCGGTCGAGCGCCAGCCGCCGCCGCGTCGCGGAATGTCTCGCCCGAAAATGCGCTATGCGCACCAGGGCGGGCAGAATCCCCCGGTCGTCATCGTGCACGGCAGCGCGCTGGACGGCGTGCCCGACGCCTATCGCCGCTACCTGGAGTCCTGGCTGCGCGAACGCTTCGCGCTCACCGGCACGCCGTTGCGCATCGAGTTCCGCAGCGGTTCGAACCCCTATGCGCCGCGCACTTGAATTGGGGCTGACAGCCCCGAATTTGCGATAGAGTGATCGATCCGCGGGCCGTCGGCGCGCGAATCCAATCACAACAAGCCGGAGTCCCCATGAGCAACAAAGGGCAGCTGCTACAAGACCCGTTCCTGAATCTGCTTCGCAGGGAGCACGTCCCGGTGTCGATCTACCTCGTCAACGGCATCAAGCTGCAGGGCCAGATCGATTCTTTCGACCAGTACGTCGTGCTGTTGCGCAATACCGTTACGCAGATGGTCTACAAGCACGCGATCTCCACGGTCGTGCCGGGCCGTGCCGTCCACTTCCAGCAAGAAAGTCCGGAAAGCTGAACAAGCAAGTCACTCCCGTTTCGTGCCTGCTGGTCGGCGTCGTCTTCGGCGCCGCGCAGGCCAATCCCGATTCCCTCGACGAACTCGCCGCGCTCGCGCAGTCGGCCGGGCTCGCTCCGTGCGGTCGCGTGGTCGTGCGTCGTGCAAAGCCCGATGCCGCGCTGTTCCTCGGTTCGGGCAAGGCCGACGAGATCGCCGCGCAACTGGCCGCCGAAGGCATCGGACTCGTCGTCTTCGACCAGGAGCTGTCGGCCATCCAGCAGCGCAACCTGCAGCAGCGCTGGAACGTGTCGGTGGTCGACCGCACCGAGCTGATCCTCGAGATCTTCGCGCAGCGCGCGCGCAGTCACGAGGGCAAGCTGCAGGTCGAGCTGGCCCGGCTCGAGCACCTGTCCGCGCGCCTCGTGCGCGGCTGGTCGCACCTGGAGCGCCAGCGCGGCGGAATCGGCGTGCGCGGCGGCCCGGGCGAGACGCAGCTCGAGCTCGACCGACGCATGCTGTCGGTGCGCGTGAAGCGCCTGCGCGCCCAGCTCCAGCAATTGCGCAAGCAGCGCCGCACGCGCCGGCGCGCACGCGACCGCAAGCCCGCGTTCACCGTGTCGATCGTCGGCTACACGAACGCCGGCAAGTCCACGCTGTTCAACGCGCTGACCGGCGCCGGCACCTACGCCGCCGACCAGCTCTTCGCCACGCTCGACACGCTCACGCGCCGCCTGCGCCTGCCCTCGGGCAACGAGGTCGTGCTCTCCGACACGGTGGGCTTCGTGCGGGCGCTGCCGCACTCGCTGGTCGAAGCGTTCACCGCCACGCTCGAGGAGACCGCGCAGGCCGACCTGCTGCTGCACGTGGTCGACGCGTCGGCCCCGGATCGCGACGAACAGATCGCGCAGGTCGACCGCGTGCTCGAGGAGATCGGCGCCGCCGACGTGCCGCGCCTCCTCGTGCACAACAAGATCGACCGCGTCGGCCGCGAGCCCGAAGTCGGCCGGGATGCTTGTGGTAGGATCGCCCGCGTCCTGGTCAGCGCCGTCACCGGCGCCGGGCTCGAGGGCCTGCGCGAGGCGATCGACCAGCAGGTCGAATCGTGGCGCCGGGCACGTGCGGCGTCCGCCGAAGCATCGTCCGAGACGATGCCCGAACCCGGTTTCGACTCCTCCGATTCGCTAGAGCCGGTCGCTCCCAGAGCGGCCTGAATCCGCCTTCTGCCCATGTGGAACCCCCTCCGTTCGATCTTCTCGCTCAACGATCCCGGTTGGGGACGTGGTGGCGGCGGCGCCGACCAGCGTCCGCCGCAACGCCCGGGCAACGACGGCCCGCCCGATCTCGATGAGCTGTGGCGCGACTTCAACCGCCGGCTGAACTCGCTGTTTCGCCGGGGCGGCGGCGGTCCGCGCGGCCCGTCCGGCGGCGGCGGCGAGCCGCCGTCGATGAAGGGCGCTGGCGCCGGCTTCGGCCTGCTGGTGCTGGTCGCCGTGCTGCTGTGGCTGGCGAGCGGCTTCTACATCGTGCAGGAAGGGCAGGCGTCGGTCGTCCTGCGTTTCGGCGAATACAAGCAGCTGGTCGACCGCGCCGGCTTCACCTGGCGCCTGCCGTATCCGATCGAGACGAACGAGATCGTCAACGTGCAGCAGTTGCGCACGGTGGAGGTCGGCTACCGCAACGCGGTGCGCAACAAGACGTTGCGCGAGTCGCTGATGCTCACGCTCGACCAGAGCATCGTCGACATGCAGTTCACCGTGCAGTACCGGGTCGGCGACGTGAAGGCCTATCTGTTCAACAACGACCTCGGACCGGTACCCGAGGAGATCGTCCGCCAGGCCGCCGAGACGGCGATGCGCGAGACGGTCGGGCGCAACGGCGTCGACCAGGTGCTCTACGAGGAGAAGGAGCAGGTGGCGCAGGCCGCGCGCAAGCAGATCCAGTCGATCCTCGATCGCTACCAGGCCGGCATCTCGATCGTCGACCTCACGATCCAGCAGGTGCAGCCGCCCGAGCAGGTGCAGGCGGCCTTCGAGGACGCCAACAAGGCTGCGCAGGATCGCGAGCGCCTGATCAACGAAGGCCGCGCCTACGCCAACGACGTCATTCCGAAGGCGCGCGGCAGCGCGGCGCGGCTGCTGCAGGAAGCCGAGGGCTACCGACAGCGCGTGATCGCCAGCGCCGAAGGCGACACCAGCCGGCTGAACCAGGTCGCCGCCGAATACGCGAAGGCGCCGCAGGTCACGCGCGATCGCATGTACCTGGAGACGATGGAACGCATCTTCGCCAACACCAGCAAGGTCTATCTCGACTCGCGCTCGAGCGGCAACCTGCTGTACCTGCCGCTCGACAAGCTGCTCGGCCAGGCGGGCGCCGACGCTTCGCGCACCGGCGGCTCCCCGTCCTCCTCGGGTGCGCACGAGACGCAGACGCCTGCGCCGCCCGCACCGCGCAGCGACGGGCTGCGCAGCCGCGACCGCGACAGCCGCTGAGCAGGGGAAGACAGTGATGCAGAAAATCGTCCCCGCCGTCATCGGCCTGCTGATCGCGCTCTTCGTGCTGATGTCGTGCGTCTTCGTCGTCGACCAGCGCCAGTTCGCCGTCGTCTACGCGCTCGGCGAGATCCGCAAGGTGATCGACGCGCCCGGCCTGTATTTCAAGCTGCCGCCGCCGTTCCAGAACGTCGTCTACTACGACAAGCGCATCCTCACGATCGATACCTCCGAGAGCGATCGCTTCATCACGTCCGAGAAGCTCAACGTGATGATCGACACCTTCGTGAAGTGGCGCATCATCGATCCGCCCAGCTTCATCCGCTCGGTGTCGGGCAGCGAGCAGGTCGCCGTCGACCGGATCAACCGCAGCCTGCGCGACGCGCTGAACAACGAGATCGCACGACGCACCGTCTCCGACATGATCTCCAGCGCGCGCGACCAGGTCGTCGAGAGCGTGCGCGCCAAGGTCAACGACGATTCGAAGCAGATCGGCGTCGAGATCATCGACGTGCGGCTGAAGCGGGTCGATTTCGCCCCCGAGGTCTCCGAGCGGGTGTTCGCGCGCATGGAGTCCGAGCGCAAGCAGGTCGCCAACGAGCGGCGCGCCACCGGCGCCGCCGAGTCGGAGAAGATCCGCGCCGAGGCCGACCGCCAGCGCGAAGTGATCGTCGCCGAGGCCTATCGCGAGGCGCAGCAGATGCGCGGCGAGGGCGACGCGCGCGTGGCGCAGCTGTTCGCCGCGGCCTGGGGCAAAAACCCGCAGTTCGCCGAGTTCTATCGCAGCCTCGAGGCGTATCGGCAGGCCTTCGGCAACAAGTCCGACGTCCTCGTGCTCGATCCGTCGTCGGAGTTCTTCCGCTACTTCAAGGCGCCGGACGGGGCGCCGAAGTGACGGCCGACGACTGGCTGCGCGCGATCGGCCTGGTGCTGATCCTCGAGGGCGCGATGCCGCTGTTCGCGCCCTCCGGTTGGCGCGAGATGTTCCTGCGCATCGCCCGCATGCGCGACGGGCAGATCCGCTTCGTCGGATTCGGCGCGACGCTGGCCGGTCTCGCGCTGCTGTTGATCTGACGCGCTGCTGTTGATCTGACGATCTAACTTAGAATGTCCTGTTTTGCCGGGCGCGGGCCGCAAGCCCTTCGCCCGGCGCCCGCACGAGGTTTCGCCTTTTCCCATGCTGCGCTGGCTGCTGCCCGAGAGTATCGCCGACGTCCTGCCGGCCGAGGCGCGCGCCATCGAGGAGTTGCGCCGCAGGCTGCTCGACCTGTATCGGTCGTACGGCTACGAGCTGGTGATGCCGCCGCTCATCGAGCACCTCGATTCGCTGCTCACCGGCTCGGGCCGTGACCTCGGTCTGCGCACCTTCCAGCTGGTCGACCAGCTCTCGGGGCGCACGCTCGGCGTGCGCGCCGACATGACGCCGCAGGTCGCGCGCATCGACGCGCACCTGCTCGATCGCGACGGCGTCGTGCGCCTGTGCTACGCCGGCTCGGTGCTGCACACGCGCGCGCAGGGTGTGCTCGCCACGCGCGAGCCGATCCAGATCGGCGCCGAGCTGTACGGGCACGCGGGCATCGAAGCCGAGGTGGAGACGATCGACCTGATGGTGCGCTCGCTCGCCGCCGCCGGCGTGGCGAGGCTGCGCATCGACCTGTGCCACGTCGGCGTCGTGCAGGGCCTGCTCGATGCGCTCGGGCCGCTCGACCCCGAGGTCGACGTCGACGAGCTGTACCGGCTGCTGCAGGGCAAGGACATCCCGGGGCTGCACGAGGCGCTGCGCGATTCGCCGGTCGCATTGCGCGAAGCGCTGCCCACGCTCGCGCGGCTGCACGGCCGCGCCGGCGCCGGCTTCGAAGGCGAAGGTTCGGCGCTCGCCCGCGCGCGCGCGCAGCTGCCCGATGCGCCGGCGATCCGCGACGCGCTCGAGCGGCTCGAGCGCCTGTGCGCGTCGCCCGTGCTGCAGCGCTGGCAGCAGCTCGAGCTGTCGATCGACCTCGCCGACCTGCGCGGCTATCGGTATCACAACGGCATCACTTTCGCGGCCTACGTCGAGGCGTTGCCCTACGCGATCGCGCGCGGCGGCCGCTACGACGACGTCGGTCGCGCCTTCGGCAGGGCGCGGCCGGCCACCGGGTTCTCGATCGAGCTGCGCGCGCTGGCCGGCCTGCTCGAGAACGGCGCACCGGCTTCGGCGATCCGCGCGCCGTGGTCCGACGATGCGGCGCTGGTCGAGGCGATCGACTCGCTGCGCGCCGCCGGAGAGATCGTCGTTCAGGCCCTTCCCGGGCGCGACCCGGGACCGCAGGAGTTCGTCTGCGATCGCGAACTCGTGCTGCGAGGCAACGAATGGATCGTCGACCCGGTCGGCGCGCCGCGCTGAGGCGACGCGCCCGGGCAATCGAACGCGAATCGAGGAAGCTGCTGCAGATGGCGAAGAACGTCGTGATCGTCGGAACCCAGTGGGGCGACGAAGGCAAGGGCAAGGTCGTCGACTGGCTCACCGACACCGCGCGCGGCGTCGTGCGCTTCCAGGGCGGCCACAACGCCGGGCACACGCTGGTCATCGGCGGTCGCAAGCAGGTGCTGCGCCTGATCCCGTCGGGCATCCTGCGCGACGACGTGCACTGCTACATCGGCAGCGGCGTGGTCGTCTCGCCCGCCGCGCTGCTGCAGGAAATCGACGAAGTCGAGGCGGCCGGCATCCAGGTGCGCGGCCGCCTGCACCTGAGCGAGGCCGCCACGCTGATCCTGCCGTATCACGTCGCGCTCGACCAGGCGCGCGAAGCGAAGCGCGGCACCGGCGCGATCGGCACCACCGGACGCGGCATCGGACCGGCCTACGAAGATCGCGCCGCGCGGCGCGCATTGCGCACCGGCGACCTGCTCGATGCCGCGCGCTTTCGCGCGCAGCTCGACGAGACGCTCGAGCTGCACAACTTCACGCTGAAGCATTTCCTCAACGCGCAGCCGCTCGATGCGCAGCGCGTGGCCGACGACACGCTGGCGCTGGCCGAGCGCATCGCGCCGATGCTCGCCGACGTTCCTTCGATGCTCGCCGCGTCGATGGCGCGCGGCGAGCCGCTGCTCTTCGAGGGCGCGCAGGGTGCGCTGCTCGACGTCGACCACGGCACCTATCCCTTCGTCACCAGCAGCAACTGCGTCGCCGGCGCGGCGGCGGCCGGCGCCGGCGTCGGTCCGCAGGCGCTGCACGCGGTGCTCGGCATCGTGAAGGCGTACACCACGCGCGTCGGCGCGGGTCCGTTCCCCACCGAGCTGCACGACGAGGTCGGCCGGCACCTGGCCACGGTCGGCAAGGAGTTCGGCTCGGTCACCGGGCGGCCGCGTCGCTGCGGATGGTTCGATGCGCCGGCGCTCGCGCGCTCCATCCAGCTGAACGGCGTCAGCGGCCTCGTCGTCACCAAGCTCGACGTGCTCGACGGGCTGCCCGTCGTGAAGCTTTGCACCGCGTACCGCCACGGCGCGCGCACGCTCGACATGCTGCCTTTCGGCGCCGACGCCGTCGCGCACTGCGAGCCCGTGTACGAGGAGATGCCGGGCTGGAGCGAGAGCACGGTGGGCGTTCGCGACTGGTCGGCGCTGCCGGTCAACGCGCAGCGCTACCTCGAGCGGCTCGCCGAGCTCGCGCGCGCGCCGATCTCGCTCGTCTCCACCGGTCCCGATCGCGACGAGACGATCGTGCTGCGCCATCCCTTCGCCTGAAACGCGGGGTGCAGTGCCGTCATGCGCGACCTGCACGTCTCGTGGGACGAATACAACCGGCTCGTCGAGAAGCTCGCCCTGAAGGTCTGGGATTCCGGCTGGAACTTCGATGCGGTGGTCTGCGTGGCGCGCGGCGGCCTGCGCATCGGCGACGTGTTCTCGCGCCTGTTCGACAAGCCGCTGGGCGTCGTCTTCACCAGCTCGTATCGCGAGGACGAAGGCAAGCGCCGCGGCGAACTGCACATCGGCGAGCACCTGGCCTGCGCGGCTGCGCTGCCCGGACCGAACTGGCTGCTCACCGACGACCTGGCCGATTCCGGCGCCACGCTCGTGCAGCTGGTGCCCGCGCTGCTCGCGCGTCACCCGCAGGCGAGGGAGATCCGCACGGCGGTACTATGGCGAAAAGGCGCCTCGATCGCGCAACCCGATTACGCCGTCGAGCATCTGCCGAGCAACCCGTGGATTCATCAGCCCTTCGAGGAGTACGACCACATGCGGCCGGGCGACCTGAAGGCGCGATGGGGGTAGGCTCGAAAACGAGAAAGCCCGCTCGTGCGGGCTTCGCGAAAAAGCCCGCTTGCGCGGGCTTCGTGATGGTGCCCAGAAGAGGACTCGAACCTCCACAGTGTTGCCACCGCCAGGACCTGAACCTGGTGCGTCTACCAATTCCGCCATCTGGGCGATGGGCCGCGGAGGAACTCCGCAGGCTGCAACCGGAGGGAAGTCCGGTCGCGCGTAGAGGCGGGATCTTACACTCCGGCCCCGGCTTTGTCGAATCGCCGACAGCGACGCCGCAGGCGGCGCGGATGCGGGAGAGACCGGCTTGACCGACAAGACCTGGTTCGCGCCGACGCGCGAAGCGATCCTCGAGTGCCTGCGCGCGGCCGACGTGCCGATGACGCCGCACGAACTCGCCGAGCGCCTGGCGGTGCCGTCGACGCATTTCGAGAACCTGAACCGGCGGCTGCTCGCGATGGAGCGCGACGGACAGCTGCTGCCGAACCGCAAGGGCGTGCTGCTGCTGGCGAGCAGGCTCGACCTGGTCGCCGGTCGTGTGCAGGGACATCGCGACGGATTCGGCTTCCTCATCCCCGACGAGGGCGGCATCGACGTGTTCCTGTCGCCGCGCGAGATGCAGAAGGTGATGCACGGTGATCGCGTGCTGCTCAAGCGCACGGGCTTCGACGCGCGCGGGCGTCCGGAGGGACGCATCGTCGAGGTCACCGAACGCGCGAACCGGCGCATCGTCGGGCGCTTCCTCGAGGAGCGCGGCGTCTCGCTCGTCGTGCCCGAAGACCAGCGCATCAAGCACGACATCGTCATCCCGTCGGGAGACACGCAGCGCGCGCAGCAGGGGCAGGTCGTCACGGTCGAGATCATCGAGCCGCCGGCGGGCGGCTCGCCGCCCATCGGACGCGTCGTCGAAGTGCTGGGCGAGATCGACGACCCCGGAATGGAGATCGAGATCGCGGTGCGCAAGTTCGACGTGCCGCACGAGTTCAGCGACGCGGCGCTCGATCGCGCGGCGCGCCTGCCCAATGCGGTGCCGACGGCCGACCTCGCCGGGCGCGTCGACCTGCGCGACGTTCCGCTGGTGACGATCGACGGCGAGGATGCGCGCGATTTCGACGACGCCGTCTACTGCGAGCCGATGCCGGCGAGCGCGCGGCGCGATGCGGCGTTCCGCCTGCTTGTCGCGATCGCCGACGTCGCGCATTACGTGGGCGACGGCGATGCGCTCGATCACGACGCGCTCGAGCGCAGCACCTCGGTGTACTTCCCGCGCCGCGTGATCCCGATGCTGCCGGAGAAGCTCTCCAACGGGCTGTGCTCGCTCAATCCGAACGTCGATCGCCTCGTGCTCGTCTGCGACATGGTGATCGAGCGCAGCGGCCGGCTGCGCGGCTACCAGTTCTACGAGGCGGTGATGCATTCGGCGGCGCGCCTCACCTACGACGAGGTGTGGGCGATGCTCTCGGGCGGCGCGGCGTCGCTGTCGGTGGCGCCCGCGCACGCCGCTCTCGCCCCGCAGCTGCGCGATCTGCACGAGCTGTACCGCGTGCTCGCCGGCGCGCGTCGCGCGCGCGGCGCGATCGACTTCGAGACGGTCGAGACGAAGATCGTCTGCGACCCGGCAGGGCGCATCGAGCGCATCGTGCCGAGCCAGCGCAACGACGCGCACAAGCTGATCGAGGAGTGCATGCTCGCGGCGAACGTCTGCGCCGCCGACTGGATGCGCCGCACCCGGCACCCGGGGCTGTATCGCGTGCACGAGGGACCGGTTCCCGAAAAGCTCGCGAAGCTGCGCGAGTTCCTGCGCGGCCTCGGGCTCACGCTGGGCGGAGGCGACGATCCCGCGCCGGCCGACTATGCGGCGCTCGTCGAATCGGTGCGCGCGCGTCCCGACGCGACGCTGCTGCAGACGATGATGCTGCGTTCGATGCAGCAGGCGGTGTACTCGCCCGACAACGAGGGGCACTTCGGGCTGGCCTACGACGCCTACGCGCATTTCACGTCGCCGATCCGGCGCTATCCCGACCTGCTCACGCATCGCGTGATCAAGGCGCTGCTGCGCGGCGCGCGGTATCGGCCGGCGCCGGACGCCGCGCTGCTCAGCGAGGCGATCCGCATTCGTCCGCCGGGCGCCGACGACGATCTGATCGAACCCGAGATCGACGACGAGGGCGCGGCCACCGGACTGACCTTCGATGCGCGACGGCCGCACGATGCGGAGGGCGGGGCGGCGGATG
>QEVN01000089.1 GCA_003576795.1 Burkholderiales bacterium | reverse complement strand
GTGTAGGTGACGACGCTGCCGAAATCGAGCAGCAACGCATCGAATCGGCGCATGCCCGGAGCGCGCGCATCCGCGCGGGATGCCGGCACGCTCGCCGGTTTCGTTTCGGCCGCCTCTGCCACGCCTTCGCTCTCGCTCATACGCCCGAGTGTGCCGCAGCGCAGGATTGGTTGTCAACGCAACGAATTGGAGAGAAAGCCCGACGGTCGATCATCGATGGAACGGTGTCCGCTCCGCACGGCCGCGAAATTGGTTGCGATGACAACGATCCGGTGGTAGAACGGCGTCGAAGCGCTCGACCGAAGACGCCTCGCCGCACAGGAGACCCGATGGCCACCGAATCCCCCACCGCGCCGCGCGGCGGCCTGCGACTGCACGCGCTGGTCGCCACCGCCGTCGGCGTCGTCGTCGTGCAGAGCACGATGATCAGCATGCTCAACGGCGCGGGCCTGGGCGCGCTGAACTATCTCGTCGCCATCGGGCTCGCGGCGCTGCTCGCCGCCAGCTACGTGCTGTCCTTCGCCGAACTGTCGCTGATGCTGCCGCGCGCCGGATCGGTCAGCGCGTACACGCAGGCGGCGATCGGGCCCGGCCCGGCGATCATCGCGGCACTGTCCGGATACGTGGCGGTCGCGATGCTCGGCATTCCGGCGGAACTCATCCTCGTCGACGCGCTCGCCGCGCAACTCGCGCCCGGCCTGTCGAATGCCGTGGGCCAGCCGAGCCTGCTGCTGCTCGCGGCGTTCTGCCTGCTGAACCTGCGCGGCATCGACGCTTTCGCGCGGCTGCAGAGCGTGCTCGTCACCGTGATGTTCGTCGGCATTCTCGTGATCGGCCTCTCGGGCGCGCTCAGCGGAAACGTCGGCGCCGTGGTCGCCGCACAGCCCTTCGAGCCGGCCGCGGCGCTGTCGCTCGTCGCGCTCGCGATCTGGGGTCTCGTCGGACTCGAATTCGTCTGTCCGATGATCGGAGAGGCGCACGACCCGAAGCGCGACGTGCCGCGCGCGATGTTCATCGGTCTCGTACTGATCGTCGCCGCCTACGGCCTGTACTGCGTGGCCGGACTCGCCATGCTCGGCCCCGAAGCGCTGGGCTCGGCCACGCCGCACGTGGAGCTCGCGCTGGCGATCTTCGGCGAGCCGGCGCGCATCGGCTTCGCACTGCTGGCGATCCTGGGCAGCGCCACGCTGCTGAACACCGTGCTGGCGAGCGTCTCGCGGATGGTGCAGGGCATGGCGCAGAGCGGCCAGTTGCCCGCGCTGTTCGCGCGCGAGAACCGCGCGGGCGCGCCCGCGCCGGCGCTCGTCGCGCTGGCGCTGGGGATCGGCGCGGTTCGCGTGCCGCTCGGCATGGATGCCGGCTCGATCCTGTCGCTCACCGTGGCAGCGGCCGGCTGCTGGCTGATCGCGTATATCATCGTCCACGTCGATCACATCGTCCTGCGCCATCGCTTGCCCGACACGCCGCGCCCGTTCCGCTCGCCGTGGTTCCCGCTTCCGCAGTTGCTGGGCATCATCGGCATGGCATACGTCTTCCTGAACATCTCGCCCACGCCCGAGCTCGCCGGGCCGATCTACCGCAACGTCGCCTGGATGCTCGGCATCACCTGCGCGTTCGCATTGTTCTGGACGCTCGCCGTGCAGCGGCGCAATCCGTTCCGCGCGCTGCCGTTGGAAGAAGCCGCGCCGGTCGTGGCGTCGCCGATCGCTGCCGCGAGCGCCACCGAATGAGCGCAGGCTCCAGCGGGCGCAGGCCCGCCTCCGCCCGCACGCGACGCCACGTCGCGCAGCCGATGCCCCGCGACGGCGACGCGCTGTGGCTGCACGAATTCATTCCATACAAGCTGGCGGTGGTCGCCAACCGCCTGAGCCAGTCGATCGGCGCGCTGTTCGAGGAGCGCTTCGGCATCCAGATTCCCGAATGGCGCATCCTGATGGCGCTGCACGCGCACGGACCCACCGCGCCGAACGAGGTGGTCGAGCACACGAGCATGGACAAGGCGCGCGTGAGCCGCGCGCAGCGCCGGCTCGTCGAGCTCGACCTCGTCGCCGCCAGCGAAGACCCGCGCGATCGGCGCCGGCTCGTGCTGTTCCTCACCAAGAAGGGAACGGCGCTGTGCCGCTCGATCATCCCGGAAGTGCGGCAGAGGGAAGCCTGGTTCCTCGACGTGCTCGATGCGCGCGAGCGCGAGACGCTCGACCGCGTGCTCACGCGGCTCTTCGAACGCAGCCAGGAACTGCGCCGGACGGGCAGGCTTCCTCCCGACGAGGACGAAGCGCGCGACCGGACGGGCTGACGCGAGCCGTCGCGGGGCCGATTCACCGGCGCCGGGTCGCTCGGAACTCCGGATGCGCCGGCGCCGACCGCGTCGGGCGCTGGATAGAATGTCGCGTTCGCGCCGGCCCCGCACTCTCCGGAACCCCGCACGCCTTGCGCATCACCCGACTCATCCGGATCCTCTTCGTCGCCTGGCGCTACGGACTCGACGAGATCGCCGTCTCGGGCGCCGCGGCGACCACCGGGTCGCGCTGGGCGCTCGCCGCCGGCCGCGTGCTGCGCTTCGGCCGCCGGCTCGATGCGCCGGCCGGCGCGCGCCTGCGCCAGGCGCTCGAGAGCCTCGGCCCGATCTTCGTCAAGTTCGGCCAGGTGCTGTCGACCCGCCGGGACCTGCTGAGCGCGGACATCGCCGACGAACTGGCGCTGCTGCAGGATCGCGTGCCGCCCTTCCCCGGCGCGCTCGCCGTCCGCGAGATCGAGCGCGGCCTGCGTCGTCCGATCGGCGCGCTGTTCGACGTCTTCGAGCGCGAGCCGATCGCGTCGGCCTCGATCGCGCAGGTGCACCTGGCGCGGCTGAAGGACGGGCGGGAAGTGGCGGTCAAGGTCGTGCGCCCGGGGATGGCCGCGGTCATCGGACGCGACCTCGAGCTGCTGCGCACCGCGGGCAGCCTCCTCGTGCGCGTGTCGGCCGACGCGCGCCGGCTGCGTCCGCTCGACGTGATCGACGAGTTCGACACCTACCTGCACGACGAGCTGGACCTGATCCGCGAGGGCGCCAACGCCAACCAGCTGCGCCGCAACTTCGAGGGCTCGCGGCTGCTGCGCGTGCCCGAGATCCACTGGGACTGGTGCGCCCCGAACGTGCTCACGATGGAGCGCATGCGCGGCATCCCGATCAGCCAGATCGAGCGCATGCGCGAGGCGGGCATCGACCTGAAGCGGCTGTCGCGCGAAGGCGTGGAGATCTTCTTCACGCAGGTGTTCCGCCACGGCTTCTTCCATGCCGACATGCACCCGGGCAACATCCTGGTCGGCGCCGAAGGCGAGGACTTCAACCGCTACATCGCGCTCGACTTCGGCATCGTCGGCACGCTCTCCGAGTTCGACAAGGACTACCTCGCGCAGAACTTCCTCGCGTTCTTCCGCCGCGACTACCGCCGCGTGGCCGAGCTGCACGTCGAGTCGGGCTGGGTGCCGCCCGACACGCGCGTCGAGGAGCTGGCCGGCGCCGTGCGCGCCTGCTGCGAGCCGTTCTTCGACCGGCCGCTCAAGGAGATCTCGCTCGGCCTGGTGCTGCTGCGGCTGTTCCAGGCGTCGCGCCGCTTCAACGTGGAGATCCAGCCGCAGCTCGTGCTGCTGCAGAAGACGCTGCTGAACATCGAGGGGCTCGGCCGCCAGCTCGATCCCGAGCTGGACCTGTGGGTCACCGCCAAGCCGATCCTCGAGCGCTGGATGCAGGAGCAGATCGGCATGGCCGGGCTGCTCGAGCGGATTCGCATCGAGGCGACGCACTGGAGCCGGATGCTGCCGGAACTGCCGAGACTGGCGCACCAGGCGCTGGAACGCCAGGCGCATCCGAAGACCGATCCGCTCACGCGTGCCCTCGAAACGCTGACGCGCGAACAGCGCGACATGCGCCGCTGGATCGCCGCGCTCGCGCTGCTGGTCGTCGCACTGGTCGCCGTCGAGGCGATCCGATGGCTCGTATAGCAGCCGCGCCACACCGCCGAATCAAAAATCGGGTAAGGTTTCGCGCCATTTTCGGAACAGCCACCGATGCTGACCACGCTGGTGATGATCTACCTGGCCGTGACGGTCGGGATCGGCCTTTACGCGGCGCAACGCGTCAAGAGCTCGAAGGACTATCTCGTCGCCGGCCGCAGCCTGCCGCTGTACATGAACATGGCGACGGTGTTCGCCACCTGGTTCGGCGCGGAGACCGTGCTCGGCGTGTCTTCGACCTTCCTGCGCGAGGGCCTGGGCGGCGTCGTCGCCGACCCCTTCGGCGCGGCCTTCTGCCTGATCATCGTCGCGCTCGTCTTCGCGCGTCCGTTCTACCGGATGGAACTGCTGACGATCGGCGACTTCTACCGCAAGCGCTACAACCGCACGGTGGAGATCGGCACGGGGCTGGCGATCACGCTGTCCTATCTCGGCTGGACCTCCGCCCAGATGGTCGCGCTGGGCATCGTCTTCAACACGCTGTCGGGCGGAACGATTCCGCTGTCGCAGGGCATCGTGCTCGGCGCGGTGGTGGTGCTCGTCTACACGCTGTTCGGCGGCATGTGGTCGGTGGCGTTCACCGACCTGTTCCAGACGGTGATCATCATCGTCGGACTGCTCTACATCGCCTTCCTGCTCGGCGGCATGGCGGGCGGCTTCGGCGCCGTCTGGGACGCCGCCGTTCGCGAGGACAAGCTGCGGTTCTGGCCGAGCGCGAACCTGAAGGACTGGATCGCTTTCGTCGCCGCCTGGGCGACGATGGCGATCGGCTCGATCGCGCAGCAGGACGTCTTCCAGCGCGTCACCTCGGCGAAGACCGAGGACACCGCCGTACGCGGCACGCTGCTGGGCGGCGCCTTCTACCTGGTCTTCGCGTTCGTGCCGATGTTCATCGCGGTGTCGGCGCTGCTGATCGAGCCCGACAAGGTGCGCGCGATCCTCGCCGACGGCTCGCTCGATTTCCAGCTGATCCTGCCGCAGCTCATCCTGGACCAGACGCCGCTGTTCGCGCAGGTGATGTTCTTCGGCGCGCTGCTGTCGGCCATCCTGTCGACGGCCAGCGGCGCGCTGCTCGCGCCCACGGCGGTGTTCACCGAGAACGTGCTGCGCCCGCTGCTCGGCGGGCGCATCGGCGACAAGCAGATGCTCGTCATGCTGCGCATGGTGCTGGTGATCTTCGCGCTGTGCGTGATGCTGTTCGCGCTGAACAGCGAGTCGTCGATGTTCCAGATGGTGCAGAACGCCTACAAGGTGACGCTGGTCGCGGCGTTCACGCCGCTCGCCTTCGGACTGTTCTGGCGCCGCGCCACGCCGCAGGGCGCGATGATGTCGGTCGTGTTCGGGCTGGTCGCCTGGGGCATCTCCGAGCTGAGCGCCCCCGATGCGCTGATTCCGCCGCAGTTCGTCGGGCTGGGTGCGTCGATCTTCGGAATGGTCTTCGGCTCGCTGGCGCCGCGCATCGCCGGCGGCGCCGGTCATCCGGATGCGGTGCGCGGAAAGATCGCGCATTGATCCGCGAAGCCGCTGCGCGGCGGCGGGTTGCTTTTCCGCGGGAGGGCGGATCGGGAGACCGCAAACGCCTGCGTGTTAAGCTTTCCGACAAGCGCTTCTTGCACGCTGCAAGTCGCTGAAAACAAAAGGGAAATGTGAATATCGTCATCCTCGCCGCCGGCATGGGAAAGCGGATGCGCTCGGCGCTTCCGAAAGTCCTGCATCCGCTGGCCGGCAAACCGCTGCTGCAGCACGTCGTCGACGAAGCGCGCGCCCTCGACCCCGAGACGGTCGTCGTCGTCTACGGTCACGGCGGAGAAGCGGTTTCGCAGGCGATCCCCGGAGACGACCTGCGCTGGGTGCTGCAGCAGCCGCAGCTGGGCACCGGCCACGCGGTGCAGCAGGCCGCGCCCCTGCTCGCCGACGGCGTCCCGACGCTGGTGCTGTACGGCGACGTGCCGCTCATCTGCGCCGAGACGCTCGATCGGCTTCTGCAGGCGGGCGGCAGGGACGCGCTCGCGCTGCTCACCGTCGAACTGGACGACCCCACCGGCTACGGACGGATCGTGCGGCGCGACGGGCGGATCGTGCGCATCGTCGAGCACCGCGACGCCGACGAGGCACAGCGCGCGATCCGCGAGATCAACACCGGGATCCTCGTCGCTCCCACGCCGGCGCTGAAGCGCTGGCTGGCGGCGCTGGGCAACGACAATGCGCAGGGCGAGTACTACCTCACCGACATCGTAGCGCTAGCGGTCCACGATGGCGTGCGCGTCGAATCCGCGCAGCCCGGACAGGCGTCGGAGACGCTCGGCGTGAACAGCAAGCTGCAACTGGCGCAACTCGAGAGGCTCCTCCAGGCGCGGATCGCCGCGCGCCTGATGGAGGAAGACGGCGTTCGGCTGGCCGATCCGGCCCGCCTCGACGTGCGCGGCCGGCTGCGCTGCGGACGCGACGTCTTCATCGACGTCGGCTGCGTGTTCGAGGGCGAGGTGGAGCTGGGCGACGACGTGGAGATCGGCCCGTACTGCACGATCCGCTCGGCGCGCATCGGCGCGGGCACCCGGATCCTGCCGTACTCGAACATCGACGAGGCGGCGGTCGGCGCCCATGCGCGCATCGGTCCGTTCGCGCGGCTGCGCCCCGGCACCGAACTGGGCGACGGAACGCACGTGGGCAACTTCGTCGAGATGAAGAACACGAAGATGCGCGCCGGATCGAAGGCGAACCACCTCGCCTACATCGGCGACGCCTCGATCGGCGAGCGCGTGAACGTCGGCGCCGGCACGATCACCTGCAACTACGACGGCGTGAACAAGCACGAAACGGTGATCGGCGACGACGCCTTCATCGGCAGCGACACGCAGCTCGTCGCGCCGGTCCGCGTCGGCCGGGGCGCCACCATCGGCGCAGGCACGACGCTCACGCACGACGCCCCGGAAGGTCGCCTGACGTTGTCGCGCGCGAAGCAGGTGACGATCGATTCATGGAAGCGGCCGGCCCCGAAGAAACCCCGGACCGGATAGCGTGACAACCCGCGCCGCGACACGCGCCCGCCGCCCACGAGCGGCCGGCGAACGCCGCAGCGCACAGGAGCAGTCGGCAACATGTGTGGAATCGTCGGGGCGGTCGCCCAGCGCAACGTCGTACCGATCCTCATCGAGGGTCTGCGCAGGCTCGAATACCGGGGCTACGACTCGGCCGGCATCGCCATCCTGAACGGCGCGATGGAGCGCGTGCGCTCGGTGGGCCGGGTCTCCGACCTCGAGGCGCGCGCCCGCGAGATGCGCGCGATCGCGCCCACCGGCATCGCGCATACGCGCTGGGCCACGCACGGCGGCGTCTCGGAGAAGAACGCGCATCCGCATTTCTCGTCGCGCGACGGCGTAGAGGTCTCGGTCGTGCACAACGGCATCATCGAGAACCACGAGGCGCTGCGCGCGCGGCTCCTCGAGGCCGGCTACCAGTTCGTCAGCGACACCGACACCGAAGTCATCGCGCACCTGCTGCACAGCCACGTCGCGTCCGGGTTGAAGCTCTTCGAGGCGATGCAGCAGACCGTTCGCGAGCTGGCGGGCGCCTACGCGATCGCCGCGATCCACGTCGGCGAGCCGCACACCGTCGTCGGCTCGCGCCGCGGCTCGCCGCTGCTGCTCGGCGTGGGTCAATCGAACGCCGAGGGCAGCGAGAACTTCCTCGCCTCCGACACGTCGGCGCTGCTGCAGGTCACGCGCCGCGTCGCGTACCTCGAGGACGGCGACGTCGTGCGCATCGGCACCGACGGCTACGCGATCGTCGACCGCGACGGCAGGCCGGCGCACCGGCCGATCGTCGAGAGCCAGCTGTCGGCCGACTCGATCGAGCTGGGCCAGTATCAGCACTACATGCAGAAGGAGATCTTCGAGCAGCCCGGCGCGATCGCCAATACGCTCGAGATGGTGACGAACGCGTCGTCGGTGTCGGCGGGGCTGTTCGGCGCGGAGGCCGAGGAGGTGTTCGCGCGCACGAAGCACATCCTGATCCTCGCCTGCGGAACGAGCTGGCACGCCGGGCTCGTCGCGAAATACTGGCTCGAGGCGATCGCCGGAATCCCGGTGTCGGTGGAGATCGCCAGCGAATACCGCTACCGCGACTCGGTCGCGCTGCCGAAGACGCTCGTGATCACCGTCTCGCAATCGGGCGAGACGGCCGACACGCTGGCCGCGCTGCAGCACGCGACGACGATCGGACTGCGCGATTCGCTGTCGATCTGCAACGTGCCCGAATCGGCGCTGGTGCGCCAGAGCCGGTTGCGCTTCCTCACGCGGGCGGGCCCCGAGATCGGCGTCGCGTCGACAAAGGCCTTCACCACGCAGCTCACCGTGCTCTTCGTGCTCACGCTCGTGCTCGCGCGCCAGCGCAGGCGCCTGTCGGCGGCCAGGGAGAAGGAGCTGCTCGCGCAACTGCGCCACCTGCCGGCGGCGATGAACCACGTGCTCGAATGCGAGGGCGCGGTGCGCCACTGGGCGAACCGCTTCGCGCCGAAGCAGCATGCGCTCTTCCTCGGCCGCGGCGTGCACTACCCGATCGCGCAGGAAGGCGCGCTCAAGCTCAAGGAGATCACCTACATCCACGCCGAGGCCTACGCGGCGGGCGAGCTGAAGCACGGCCCGCTCGCGCTGGTCGACCGCGACATGCCGGTGGTCGTCGTCGCGCCGAACGACTCGCTGATCGAGAAGCTGAAGTCGAACCTGCAGGAAGTGCGCGCGCGCGGCGGCGAGCTCTTCGTGTTCGCCGACCGCGACACGCTGATCGAGGATCAACATCATCAACCTCGGGGATCACGCGGGGTTGCTGTCGCCGATCCTGCACGTGGTGCCGCTGCAGCTGCTGGCGTATCACGTGGCGCTGGTGCGCGGGACGGATGTGGATAAACCGCGCAATCTGGCCAAGAGCGTGACGGTCGAATGACCGGCACGCCTGACTGCGCGGTTTACGGCGAAGGCTGACTTCGCGCAAGCGAAGTCAAGGACGCGAAGCGGCCGGGCCGGAGCCACGAGCTACGCCGCTCGCCTCCAGGCCCGGGATACCGACGGTAGCGTTTACGCTCGCGGAATCGATTCCACGAGCGGCAGCGCTACGCTGCGTAGCACCGCCGCGTGGCCCGTACGGGCGGTCCGTGGAATACAGCGTTTCCGTGCCCGAAACGGTTTGCGCGGCCAGAAATGCTGCAATCCGCAGCGCAAAAAGCCGAGCGGTCCTGTGGCGCGGCGCTGCGAGCGGACACGGAAGTCAAGGCTTGCCCCGATGATCGGGTAGCCTTCGCTGTCGACCCTGGATTCACATTACGGTGCGTGCCATGAGCCTGTTCGAATCGATGAAGGGAGTGAAGATCCCCACAACGGACGCCGAGAGGAACGAACTCGTCGTCACCGAGAGCTCCCATGGGATCTGGGACTACCACCTTTCGCGTCGCGCCAACATCATGCGTTCCCTGTGCGGCACGCCAACCATGCCGACGGCGATTCCCGTTTCGGCCTGGGGTGAACCGTTGGAAGAGAACCTGCCGAGGCGGCCCACTTACTGTGAGACGTGCGCACGTCTCGCCTGGCCACAAGGCGGAGCCGAGGGCGGCACGGCACAGCAGGAGTCCGGGCGCGGCGGCTGACGTTCGGCTGCCGTTCGCTAATGGCGACTCACCGACCGACGCACGCGGCCCAGTTTGCACCCATGAAATTACATCGACTGGCTGCTGTGGCGGCTGCCGCGATGTTGCTGTCGGCTTGTGCAACCGGGCCCAAGATGGCCGAAGTGAAGTCGGACATCCCCACTCTCGGTACCGACAAGGGACGTGTCTATTTCTATCGAAGCGGCAGCATGTTTGGCGCAGCGCTTCAACCCTCGATCGTCATGAACGGGACGGTCGTTGGAGATTCGAAACCAGGCGGGTTCTTCTTCGTGGATCGGGCCCCCGGCCCCGTAGAAGTAGCCACTGCCACGGAAGTCGAGAAAAAATCGACTTTCACCCTCGAGGCGCAGCAGGTTCGCTACGTACGCACGACCGTCGGGTTCGGAATCATGGTGGGGCGCGTCTATCCGGAGCTCGTCGACAACGAGACCGGCGTCAAGGAAATCGAGGACGCCAGCTATATCGGGCAACCGCTCAGAAGGTAGCTGCGAGCGCGGCCGATTCAGCCGCCGGTCGAGGTTAGTAATGGCGAGGTCGCGCTGCGCATCGGCACGGACGCCCTACTCCCCGCTCCGCCCCGTCCCCCGCAACGCATCCTCCAGCCGCCGCGCGGGATCCTCGACCCCGGAGGGCGGCGGCGGCGCAAGCAACTGCTCGAGCGCCTTCTCCGCGTCGATCTTCGTCTCGCCGGAGCGGCCGTGCGAGATGATCCCGGGGAAGGCGATCACCAACGCGATCATCGCGATCTGGATCGTCACGAAGGGAACGGCGCCCCGGTAGATCTGCCCGGTCGTCACTTTCGCCACGCGCCGCCGGCTCACCGTGTCGACGTAGTCGTCCGCAGGCGCCACGCTGCGCAGGTAGAACAGCGCGAATCCGAACGGCGGATGCATGAACGAGGTCTGGATGTTGATCGCCAGCAGCACGCCGAACCAGACGAGGTCGATTCCCAGCTTTTCGGCGACGGGCGCCAGCAGCGGGATCACGATGAAGGCCAGTTCGAAGAAGTCGAGGAAGAACGCGAGCGCGAAGATCAGCGTGTTCACGACGACGAGGAATCCCAGCTGGCCTCCGGGAAGGTCCGACAGCAGGCTGCTCACCCACAGCGGCCCGTCCACCGCCTGGAACGACAGGCTGAAGACGGTCGAGCCGATCAGGATGAAGATCACGAAGCACGACAGCTTCAGCGTCGAGTCCATCGCCTGTTTCAGCAAGGCGGGCGAAAGGCGCTTGCGCGCAACGGCCATCGCCAACGCGCCCACGGCTCCCATCGCGCCGCCTTCGGTCGGCGTGGCCATGCCGAGGAAGATGGTCCCGAGCACCAGGAAGATCAGTGCGAGCGGGGGAATCAGCACGAAGGTCACCTGCTCGGCCATTCGCGACAGCCAGCCGAGCCGCAGCAGCCGGTTCAACACGGCGAGGCAGAAGGCGATCGCGGCGCCGATGCACAGCGAGAGGACGATCACCTCGTCGGTGGGCATCTCGGCGGGACGCGATCGCGCGAAGGCGATTGCTCCCGCGCTCGAGACCAGGAGCAGTACCAGCAAGGACGGAAGACCCGCGGAGTCGTCCTCCTCGCGAACCGTGCGCGCTTCCTTCGGCAGCGCGGGCGCCCGATCGGGCTTCCAGAGCGTGACGACGAATACGTAGACGACGTACAGGCCGGTGAGCAGGAAGCCCGGGACGAACGCGCTCTTGTAGAAATCGCCCACGCTGCGCCCCATCTGGTCGGCGAGCACGATCAGGACGAGCGACGGCGGGATGATCTGCGCGAGCGTGCCGGATGCGGCGATGACACCCGAGGCCAGGCGACGGTCGTAGCCGTAGCGCAGCATGATGGGCAGCGAGATCAGCCCCATCGAGATGACGCTGGCGGCCACCACGCCGGTGGTGGCCGCCAGCATCGCGCCGACCAGGATCACCGCGTAGGCAAGGCCGCCGCGGATCGGCCCGAAGAGCTGCCCGATCGTATCGAGCAGGTCCTCGGCCATGCGCGACCGCTCGAGGATGAGGCCCATGAACGTGAAGAACGGGACGGCGAGCAGCGTCTCGTTCTGCATGATGCCGAAGAGGCGCAGCGGCAGCGCCTGCAGGAGCGACGGATGCAGCAGGCCGAGCGAGATGCCCAGCCAACCGAAGAACAGGCCGCAGGCGGCGAGCGAGAATGCGACGGGAAACCCGAGCAGCAGGAACAGCACCAGCCCGGTGAACATGACGGGCGCCATGTTCGCTTGCAGCAGCTCGATCAACGGGTCGCCTCGTCGCGCTGCGCGCGAAGCGCCTCGGCAAGCTCTTCCTCCGCGCTCTTCTGTCCGCGACGCGAGGCCGGATCGTCGATCATGCCGAGGAGAAAGGCGACCCGCTTGACGAGTTCGGAGACGCCCTGCAGACCCAGCAGCAGGAAGCCGATCGGCACGAGCGCGTAGACCGGCCAGCGGATCAGGCCGCCTTCGTTCGATGAGATCTCGCCGGTGGCGAAGGCGCGGACCACCAGCGGCAGCACGAGTCCGATCATCACCGCGACGAACGGAAACAGAAAGACGACGATGCCGAAGATCTCGACCTTCACCTGCGTACGCCGGGCGAAGCGCCCGAGCAGGACGTCGATCCGCACGTGCTCCTGGCGCAGCATCGTGTAGCCGGCCGCGAGCAGGAACATCGCCGCGAACAGGTACCACTGGATCTCGAGCAGGCCGTTCGAGCTGACGTCGAACGCCTTGCGGGCGGTGGCCGTGCCGGCGCTCACGAACACCGCGATCAGCACGATCCACGACAGCGCAGCGCCGACCCGCTCGTTCATGCGGTCGATCGAGCGCGACAGGCGAAGGAGCGCGCGCAACGCTATCGATCCAGCACCAGGCGCTCGGAAGAGCACCCGGAAACGCAGACGAGCATCGATGTCTTCCGCTCCTCGGCGCTGAGGATCAGGTCGCGATGCACGGGCAGTCCCGCCAGGTAATCCGTCCTGCACGACCCGCATACCCCTGCTTCGCACGACGACTCGACGTCGACGCCGTTCTCGCGGAGCGCCTGGAGCACGGTCTGCCCCTGGCGGACGGGAAACCTTCGCCCCGAGCGTGCCAGCTCCACTTCGAACGCGCGCTCGGCACCCAGGCCGGCCGCATCGGGGCCGGAGAACGCCTCGAATCGGACCATGCCGGCCGGGCGGTCTCGCGTGGCGTCGCGAACCGCGTTCATGAAGCCGGCCGGACCGCAGCAATAGATCGCGGTGCCGGCCGGAATCTTGCGAAGCAGGGCGTCCAGGTCGAGCCGTCTGCCGGAGGCGCCGCCCGAAAACGCCAGATGCAACCGATCCGCGGGAATGCGTGCGCGCAACTCGTCCACGTAGGCCGCGGAGGCCTCGTCCCGCGCGCAATACCAGAGCTCGTAGGGTCTTGCCGAGCGATCGAGTTCGAAGGTCATCGAGCGCAGGGGCGTGATTCCGATTCCGCCCGCGACGAGAACGAACGCTTCGTGGGACGCATCGAGCGCAAAGTGATTGCGAGGCAACGAGGCATGGACCACGTCGCCGACAGCCAGCGCTTCGTGCACCCATCGCGATCCCCCGCGTCCCTCGGGGTGGACGAGCACGGCGATCTCGTAGCGATCCCGAACCGAGGGATCGCCGCTCAGCGAGTATTGGCGTACGCCGCGATCGGGGATGCGAACGTCGATGTGGGCGCCGGCGCGAAACGGGGGGAGATCCCACCCATCCGGATCGGCGAGAACGATCCTGCGGATCGAATCGCCGAATGCGTCGATCTCGATCACGCGCAGCGTCAGGTGATGGAACGGCTTGAACGTCATCTCAGCGCTCCGGTTGGATCGGGTCCCCGATCCGGATCCGGCCGCCTCGCACGATCCTGGCCATCAGGCCGCTTCGGTGCAGCATCGCGTTGAAGATCTCCTTGCCCGTGATCTGCTCGATATGCCTGCACGGGACGCTGAGCATGACGCCTTCGAGCAGCGCTTCGCCCACGGTGAAGCGCCTGCCGACCAGATGGTTCAGCGGTACCCCTTCGGTCGTGATGTTTCGTCGATGATCGG
This sequence comes from Burkholderiales bacterium, assembly GCA_003576795.1. Taxonomy (GTDB): domain Bacteria; phylum Pseudomonadota; class Gammaproteobacteria; order Burkholderiales; family Burkholderiaceae_E; genus Zeimonas. The sequence goes on along the minus strand of QEVN01000089.1, from coordinate 5,897 downwards.
TCGCCGCGAGCGCGATTCCGTAGTCGCGCTCGATCGCCTGCAGCGTCTCCGACTCGAACAGCGTCACCTGTCGCCCGTCGTGATGCCGATCGGAATAGAAGCCGATGCGCTTCGCGTATCGATCGCCGACGACGCCTACGCCCGCTTCGAGTTCCAGCTCCGCGAAGTTGCGCATCGGAAGAAAGGATCGGGGGGCGCTGCAGAGGGAAACGACGCTTCCGGTGAACACCTTGGCTCCAGAGATTTGGATTCGCGCTCGGAGGTCGACGCACGCCCCGAGGCGCGGCCCGGGTAGGAGAATCAGGACTTGCGCCGGGTGTTCAGCAGGAACTGCTCGGCGGCGCCGTCGTTGATCGACGCCCACAGCAGCTGGTCGTCGAGATAGGCTCTCCAGTGCGAGTGCACCTTCCGGAACAGCTCGTTCGACGATTCCTCCTCGATGACCTGCTGCGTCGCACGCCGCATCGCTTCCATCACGGACTGCGGCCAGAAACCGAGCTTCGTGCCGCCCGCGACCAGCTTCTTCAATGCGACCACGTTGTACGTGTCGTACTTCGCGAGCATCTCGTTCTGGGCCTGCGCGCAGGCCGCCTCGAGCGCCGCTCGGTAGGCTTCGGGCAGCGAGGCCCACGCGTCCTTGTTGACGATGAAGCAGAGCGACGCGCCGAGCTCCATCACGCCGGGGCCGTAATAGAACTTCGTGACCTTCGACAGGCCGAGTTTCTCGTCGTCGTACGGGCCCACCCACTCGACCGCGTCGATCGTTCCCTTCTCGAGCGTGGGATAGATGTCCGACGCGGGCAGCGCCAGCGCGGTGGCGCCGAGCTTGGCGTACACCTTCCCCAGGAAGCCGGGCGTGCGGATCCGCAGACCCTGGAAGTCCTCCGGACCCTTGATCTCCTTGCGGAACCAGCCGCCCATCTGCGCGCCGGTGTTCCCCGCCGGGATCTGGACCACGCCGAAGCGCCCATATACCTCGCGCATCAGCTCCAGGCCGCCGCCCTGCATCATCCAGCCGGTGTGCTGGCGCGGCGTCATGCCGAACGGCACGCCCGTGTCGAACACGAGCGCCGGTTCCTTGCCGAGGTAGTAGAAACCTGCCGTGTGGCCGCATTCGACGGTCTTGTCCTGGACCGCGTCGAGGATCGACAACGGCGGCACGAGTTCGCCCGCGCCATAGGGGGTGATCGTGAACTTGCCGCCGGTCAGCCGCTTGACGTGCTCGGCGATCGACACCGCGCCGCCGTAGACCGTATCCAGGCTTTTCGGAAAGCTGCTGGGCATGCGCCAACGGATGGCGGGCGCTTCCTGCGCGATTGCCGCGGGGGCGGCCGCAGCCGCCGTTGCGCCGATCGTTCCCGTGAGCCAGGTGCGTCGATCCATGTCGTCCTCCGAATCGTCGATTCGTCTTGGTGGGTTGTCCTGCGGATCCGGCGGTGCGGCGCTCAGCCCGTAACGCAACCGTACCCGCCTCGTTTCGCCGGCGGCTTCATCGCCGGGTTGCCGCACCGGGCAGGCCGCTCATCGCGACATAGCCGGAAAGCGCGGTGATGCGGCCGATCCATGCCAGCACGCTGGCGAAGTCGTCGAGAGGAAGGCGTCCCTCGCGGCAAAGGCCGACGTACGGAAAACAGGCGAGGTCGGCGATCGTCGGACGGCCGCAGGCGAGCCATTCACGGCTCTCCAGGTGCCGATCGAGTTGCTCGAGCACGCGCATGCCCTTTCGTTGCGCGAGATCGATGTCGATCTCCTCGCCCAGCAGGTAGTAGACGCGAGCCGGCTGGAGACTGTTGCCGATCTCGTTCGCCGAGAACGAAAGCCACTGCGCGATCTCTCCAGCCTCGAACGCGTTGCTGCCGGCCCAGGCGGGCCCGTAGCGCTGCGCCAGGTAGAGCAGGATCGCCTGGCTGTCCCGGACGACGTAGTCTGCGTCCTTCAGCACGGGGATCTGCTCGAGCGCATTGACCGACGAGAACCAGTCCTGTCGATTCGCGCCGTTCGGGACGTCGACGAACACGCTCTCGTACGGGCGGCCGAGCATCGAGAGGAGCAGGCGCACCTTGTGGCAGTTGCCCGACAGGGGATGGTCGTAGAGTGTCAACATCTCTTAGGACAATAAAAGTGTCCTGGGGGCAACATCCTAGGCATGGAATAGCATTCGGTGCAAGCGGAATCTCAGGGCGATGAATGACAGCGTCTCGAAAGAAGAAGGCGGGGAACAACGGCGCCCGGCCCGTCGAGCCGACCTCGGGCGGGATGGCGGCACGCGCGATCCGGCGACGCCTGAACCTGACGCTCGAACAGGTCGCCGAACGCGTCGGACTGAGCAGCGGGCACCTGTCCCGCTACGAGCGCGGAGACAAGTCGCTGTCGATCGCCGCCCTGATGCGCCTGGCGAAGGCGCTGAACACGTCGGTTTCGGCCTTGCTGGGCGAGAGCGGCGACGATGACGTCCTGCACGTGGTGCGTGCCGGCGAACGGAAGATCCAGCGAGCCGCCGGAGCCGAAGGGAACTACGAGTTCTCGCCGCTGAGCCGCTCCGACGGGCGTGCCGCGGCGAACGCATTCATCGTGCAGCTGAACAAGCGCGCGACGGTCGGCAAGGAGGTGTTCCACGAAGGGCACGAGATGTTCTTCGTGCTCTCCGGCTCGGTCGAGATCGTGCTCGGGTCGCGCCCGATGCGCCTGCGGAAAGGCGACTTCGCCGAGTTTCCCGGGCTGGTGCGGCACCAGATCCGCGGACTCGAGGAGGAGACTTCGATCCTGGTGGTGGTGACGGGCGAGGGGGCCTGAGCGCCGCGCTTCCCGCGGGCTTCGATGCAGTTCAGGCCGCGCCGGCCTGCGCACGGTTGCCCCTCGTCCGGCACGCCGATATACTTTCCGGACGGAGATGGCATGCCTCCGGAACCGCCCCCTCGGGGCTGATGATGCCTACCAGTGCTCGGCCGAGCGTGGTAGGCATTTTTTCTGATGGGCCCATCGATGCCGCACGCTCCCCTCGAAGAAAAGGAGCGCACATGCGGCACCCCTCTGAGCAGAACGGCTCGTTCCTGCGGTTCTACGTCCACGAGAACCAGCGCGCCCACCACATGCTGTTGTGGGAATGGCTGCTTCGGCAGGCGAACCGGATGGGCATTCGCGGCGGCTCGGCGTTTCGCGCGATGGCCGGGTTCGGCAGCCACCACGTGCTGCACGAGGACCATTTCTTCGAGCTCGCCGGAACCTCGACCATCGAGGTCGAGTTCATCGTCACCGACGACGAAGCGGAGCAGTTGCTCGACCTGGTGCGGCGGGAGCGCTTGCGGGTCTTCCATGCACGCATTCCGGCAGCCTTCGGCGTCATCGACCCCGAGGAGGACGATGCGTTGGACGCCGGGACTCCTCCGCCGGAAGGCCGGCCATGACCGCGATCTGGGCGCAAGCCGCCCTGTGGCTGGGACTCGCGCTGATCGCCACCCTTCTGTCGATCTGGCTGAAGGTGGCGACTGCGCTGTCGGAGATCGTGGTCGGCACGATCGCGCAATTGATCCTCGGCGCAGCGCTCGGCGGCGCACTGCTCGCGAACGATGCATCCTGGCTGAAGTTCCTGGCCGGCGCGGGCGCGATCGTTCTCACGTTCCTCGCGGGAGCCGAACTCGATCCCGCCGTCTTCCGCCGCAAATGGAAGGAGGCCGGCACCATCGGGCTCGTCGGCTTCGTGGCGCCGTTCCTCGGCTGCACCGCGCTCGCGCGGTGGGCGATGGGGTGGTCGGGCGATGCCAGCTGGCTGGCCGGGATCGCGATGTCCACCACTTCGGTCGCGGTGGTCTACGCAGTGATGCTCGAGTTCGGGCTGAACGTCACCGAATACGGAAAGGTCGTCCTGGCCGCCTGCTTCGTCAACGACCTGGCGACGGTGCTGGCGCTCGGATTCCTGTTCGCGCCCTTCAGCGCGAAGACGCTCGTCTTCGTCGGCGTCGCGATCGTCGTCTTCGCCGTGTTGCCCTGGGTCACGCCGCGCTTCTTCCGCCGTTTCGGGAACCGGCCTTCCGAACTCGAGGCCAAGTTCCTGATGCTGTGCCTGTTCGGGATGGGTGCGCTCGCCGCCTGGGCCGACAGCGAAGCCGTACTGCCGGCGTATCTGATCGGCATGGTGCTCGCCGGCACGGTCGGCAAGGATCACGCGCTGATCCGCCGGCTGCGCACGCTGACCTTCGGGCTGCTGACGCCGTTCTACTTCATCCGTGCCGGCTCCCTCGTGTCGATTCCCGCGCTCGTCGCGGCGCCTGCGGCGATGCTGTTCCTGCTCGCCGGAAAAATGCTGACCAAGATCGTCGGCGTGTATCCGATGACGCAGGTCTACGGCTCGCCGCGAAGGGAGGCCGGCTACACGACGATGCTGATGTCCACGGGCCTCACGTTCGGAACGATCTCCGCGCTGTTCGGCCTGTCGCACCGCGTGATCGACCAGGCGCAGTACTCCGCGCTGGTCGCCGCGGTCGTGCTGAGCGCGGTGGTGCCTACCTTGATCGCCAATGCGTTCTTCCTGCCTCGGCATCTGCTCGAGCAGGCTCCTGGACGACCGGATGGCGCGTCCCCTGTCCGCAACGAAGTCGAGGCGACTCCCGGGAGGGCAACATGATTCGCAGCATCCTGCTCGGCTACGACGGCTCGGCATCGGCCGACCAGGCGTATCGGTTTGCCGTGGACCTCGCCCGGCGATACGGCGCCGAGCTGCACGTGCTGGCCGTCGCCCGGCCGCCCGAGTTCGGCGACGAGGTCGAAACCGAAGCGGCGATCGAGCACTCGCGCCGTCACTACGACCGTGTGCTGTCGGCCGTGAAGGCGCGTCTGGCGGGCGAAGCGATCCCTGCCCGAGTCGCGCTCGCGGTGGGTCATCCCGCCGAGCAGCTCGTGCGCCACGCGGAACAGCACGGCATCGACCACATCGTCGTCGGCCATCGCGGCCACACGCTGTTCGAGCGCTGGTTGATCGGTTCGGTGGCGCGGCAGGTGATCGCCTATGCGCCTTGCGCGGTCACGGTGGTACGAGGGAACGCTGCGTAGCACGGCCGAACACGAACGCGTAGAGATCTTCGCCGAAGCCGGTCGACAGCGGCTCGCCGACCACGAGCCGGAAGGTGCGGGTTCCGTCGTGAACATGGCAGCGCGCCTCGAACGGCTCACGTCTCGACGAACAGCGCGCCGGCGATCAGGATGCCGAGCGCCGTCAGCGAGAGCGAACCGAACAGATGCAGCCCCGTAGCGCCCAGCGCCCACCAGTACTCTCGGCGGCCGACGAGGGTGACGATCTCGACCGAGAAGGTCGAGAACGTGGTGAGGCCGCCCAGGAAGCCGGTGATGACCAGCAGCCGCCATTCCGGCGGCAAGCCGCCGTTGCGGTCGAAGAAAGCGCTGGCGACGCCGATCAGGAAGCCGCCGACGAGGTTCGCCGCGACGGTACCCATCGGAATCGTCGGAAAGACCGGGTTCAGCCAGCCGCCCAGCCACCAGCGCAGCAGGGCGCCCAGCCCGGCGCCGCCGAAGACCGCGAGAAAAGGGAAAAGGGACTCTGCGCGCATCGGTTCCGGTCCGTGTACGAAACACCTGGCCGGCGGACGCCGCAGACAAACCCACAGCGTCCGTCGAACAGGACCCTGTAGGCATCATCAGCACCGCAGAACGAAGCTGCGGGCGGTTCGCGGAGGAATGCCATCTCCGTCGGAACAGTGTAGCAGCGGCTGCCCGGTGCACTCGACGCTGGATCCGGCGCGCAATCGCGGGCATCGTCCGGGTGAAGTTCATCGGAACGCATGCGCAGTACGACCGCAACGAGGCCGTTCATGCTGAAGAAGCTGCTGCTTTCCCGGCTGCCCGAGGTGCTCAATGCGATCGCGCCGCTGATCGCCACCGTCTGC
>QEVN01000088.1 GCA_003576795.1 Burkholderiales bacterium | reverse complement strand
TGCGCGGCGGGGCGGTTTCCGCGTAGTTGGCGCCCCCGGCACGAATCGAACGTGCGACCCTCCCCTTAGGAGGGGGATGCTCTATCCACTGAGCTACGGGGGCATCGTACCGATTCTACCGAAGGCGACACCGCGTCTTCCGTGCAGGCCGACGCAAAAGCCAGCGGCCGCTCAGTACGCGGCCGCTGGCTTTCGTGCGACGGGCGAGCGCCCGATTCCTCTTCTCAGCCGACGCTGCGCCGTCGGCGAAGCGCTGCGATGCCTGCCAGGCCAGCGCCCAGCAACATGAGCGAGCCCGGTTCGGGCACACCGTTAGGCGACGGCGGGGTGATCGCGAAGCTCGTCGTGATGTTGAAGTTCGAGTCGACGGTATGTCGCTCGGCGAAGAAGATGTCCAGGGCATAGGCAGTGCCCGCGGTCAGTCCGGCGGCCTTCAGTGTCTCTTCGGTGAAGGAGGCCGTGCTTGCACCGTGTACGCCGCCAAGATCGATGAAGCGGATGCCGTTCACGAACACCCAGAGATCGTCGTCGCCGGTGAAACTGAAGGAGTAGTCGCTTCCCGCAGTCGGATCGCCGAAGGAGAGCTGTCCCTGAAGGTGCAGCGTGAAGTGGTAGTTGTGCGAGCGCCCCTGGTTTCCATACAACTGGCCGTCGATGGGGAAGAAGCTCGACGAGGCGTACGAATAGATGCCGCTGCCAGGCGTGGTTTCGTTGAGCGTCAGCGAAAAGGGCTGGCTGAGGTTGTACCCGGGGGCGTCCGTGTACCACTTGGCGAAGTTGACCGCCGAAGACCCACCAGAAACGATGTTCGGGCCGGCCGTCGGAAGACCGCCGGTCAGCGTGGACGCCGTCATGCCGGGGACCACGCCGGGGATGGCGCCTTCGAAATCGGCGAGCTGAGTGCAGTTCTGTGTCGACGGCGCGCAGAAGTCGCGGATCGTGCCGGTCAGGGTGGCAGCTGACGCCGTGGCGGTGGCGGTGGCGAGAACTGTCGTGGCGATGGCCGTGCAGAGGCGTGTGGCGCGCATCCGGGAATTCCTTGTCCGTTTGATGTTTTCGAATCTGGCTTTCGTGCTTGAAAGCACGAAGAGTGCCAAGTTCCGTTGAGAACCGCTCAACTATCTGTTGCACAACGATTTTCTGCAGTCGGCGCGCGCATTTCGACGAGACGTCCCTCTGCTTTGTAAGCCAATCCGACAGGCGGACAGGGTCATCGGCAAACGGGCAACCGGCCCGGCTCGCCGCCTTCCCGTTCGCAGTCCGGGACGGCGAGATGCCTGATCAGGAGCGCCCGCCCATCGGATGCAGGGCTTTGATGTAACGCACGAAAGGGAGACGCAGCGCTTCGGACCGGCAGAGCGTGCGGGCTAGAATCGATCGGCGGAACGCGGCTGCCCCTGCGCACGATTCAGCCGGCGTCCGAACGAACGACGGGTTTGGCGCCCCGATTCCCGGGAGGGAGACATGGCACGCATCCGCACCGCGCTCCTGGTCGCGGTGCTCGCCGGCACGGCGATCTCCGCCCAGGCGCAGGATCTCGACCGCGCCGAGCAGCTGTTCGCGCAACATTGCGCGGTCTGCCACGGCGCGGACCGCAGCGGCTACATCGGTCCCGCGTTGAATCGCGACGAGACGAAGCTGTCGCGGGGGCAGGTTGCCGAGACGATCCTCAGCGGAACGCCGTCCGCGTTGATGCCGTCGCATCCGAACTGGCGCGGGACGCTGTCGAAGAAGGATCGCGAACTGCTGGCCACGCTCATCACGACGCAGCCGAAGCGCGAATTGTCCTGGTCGCTCGAAGACGTGCGCAACTCGCTCGAGGTGCTCGTCGCCGACGAGTCGAAGCTTCCTTCCGCGCCGCGCTACCCGATCGAGCGCATCGACGACCTGATGGCCGTGATGTCGCGCGGGCGTCGCGCCGCGGGCGAGCAGGCGAAGGTTCTCTTCTACGACGGACGCACGCACGCGAAAGTGGGCGAGGTTCCCACCGGCTATGCGCCGCACCTGATGGACTTCCATCCGATCGAGCGGCGTTGGGCCTACGTGCGCGACGACCTCGGCTGGGTGCACAAGATCGACCTGTATTCGATGCGCACGGTGCGCAAGGTGCGCGCGGGGCTGAACGGTACGTCGCTCGCCGTTTCGCGCGACGGGCGCTACGTGGCGGCCGGCTCCTTCGTGCCGCACACGATGGTCGTTCTCGACGCGCGCACGCTCGAACCGGTGCGGCTGTTCGAACTGGCGGGCGTCGATCCCGACGGCCGAATGGTCTCGGCCGATTCGGGAATGATCACGGCCACGCCGTTCGCCAACGTCTTCGTCGTCGCGCTCGAGCAGGCCGGCCAGGTGTGGATCGTCGATCTCGACCAGCGCGGCTTCCCGTACACGGCGATCACCGGCGTCGGCCGGCATCTGCACGACGCTTTCCTGTCGCCCGACGGGCGCCATCTGGTCGTCTCGTCGTACGACGATCACCTGAACGCGGTCGTGGACCTCGCCGGGAAGCGCGTCGTGCGCAGGATTCCCAGCGGCTGCCAGCCGCATCTGGGCTCGGGCGCCGTGGTGCGCTCGAAGGGCCGGCTGCTCGGTTTCGGCACGAACATCGGCGAGAACGACTGCAGGTCCTTCGAGGTGACGGTGTTCGACATGGACAGCTTCGACGTCGTCGAGCGCATTCCGGTGATCGGCCCCACCGAGTCGCCGGCTGCGCATCCCGACGCCCCGTACGTCGTCGTCGACATCGTCGGCAAGGGGCCGAACGCGAGCAAGCTGCAGTTCATCGACAAGGACACGCTGCGGGTCGTGCGTACGCTCGACGTGGCGGGCACGCTCAGTCATTCGCATTTCCCCGAGTACACGGCACGCGGCGATTTCTTCTACGTCAGCGCGCGTTACTCGGGCGATCGCGGCATGGGCGCACCGGCGGGGCGGCTCGTCGTGTTCGACTCGCGTACGCTCGTCGAGCTGAAGTCGATACCGGTCGACGTGCCGGCCGGCGTGTTCTCCGCCGTGCGCGCGCGCACGGTCGTCGTCGGGCTGCAGCCGCCGCTGCAGTGAAGTTGGCGCCCCTGGTCCTGTCCACGGAGACGCGATGTCCACCGATTTCCTCCGGCTCGTCGACGAGCGCACGCGCAGCGCGCTCGCTTCGGGCGACCTGCAGCCGATCGTCACCGAACAGACCGAGCTGGTCGACGCGGGTCTTCGTTTCGTCGTGCGCTCGGTGTCCACGCTGGCGGGCAAGAACGCCGCGATCCCCGGCGGGCCGCGCGACCCGAATTTCAACCCGTTCCTGTCGCCCGACCCCGCACTGAGGCTCGGGCCGCTCGGTGATCGACACACGGCGATCCTGAACAAGTTTCCGGTGTCGGCGCGTCACATCGTCATCGCGACGAACGAGTTCCGCGAGCAGCTCGAGCCGCTCGACCGTTCGGATTTCGCCGCGCTGGCGCGCGTGCTCGTCGAATCGGGCGGGCTGGGCTTCTACAACGGCGGCGTGCAGGCCGGCGCGAGCCAGCGGCACAAGCATCTGCAGTGGATCCCCGAGGCGCCGGGCAACGCCGGCCTGGCCGGGTGGCTACCCGGGCTGCCTCGCGACGCGGCACCGCTCGCCACGGCGACACACTCGCGACTCGCCTTCGCGCATTGCTTCGTGCGCGTGGATTGCCGCGTCGGCATGTCGTGCGACCGGGCGGCCGACGGCCTGCACGCGGGCTTCGAGCGGGCGATCGAGGCGCTCGGCCTGGAGATGGACGAGAGCGGCCTGTTGCCGCCGTCGAATCTGCTCGTCGCCGAGGGCTGGCTGATGCTCGTTCCGCGCAGCCGCGAGCATTTCGAGACGATTTCGGTCAACGCGCTGGCTTTCGGCGGAACCTTCTTCGTGCGCGAAGCGCAGAAGCTCGAAGCGTTGCGATCGGTCGGCCCGCTCGCGGCGCTGGCCGCCGTGGGCCGATGACGGGCGCTTCGGCGCACCGTGCGAACGGAGGCTCGTCGGCCGGATTTCTCATCCGCTTGTCGCGGCCGCACGACGAATCGGGCGATCGAGCAGCATCGCCGCCGCACCGGCGGCGCCGATCACCGCCATGCCGGCGAAACTCAACGCGCTCGGCAGTTGCCCGAAGAAACCCCAGCCGGCCAGCGTCGCCCAGAAGATCTGCAGGAAGACGAGCGGCGCGATGAACGATGCGCCCGCCCAGTAGTACGCGCGGATCCAGAACCACTGGCTGACGATGCCGGTTGCGCCCAGCGAGGCGAGCAGGGCGATCTGCCGCGCGTCGAGCGACTCCGGCCATCCGCCCCAGCTTCCCTGCAGCGGCAGCACCGCTGCCGACACCGCCACGCCCACCACCGAACTGAGGAAGATCGTCGCCAGCGAGTTCTCGGTGATCGCCAGGCTGCGCGTGAGCAGCTGGAAGGCGACGTTGCACACCACCGTCAGCAACACGAAGACGACGCCGATCGGATCGAGGTTCGCGTCGGGGCGAACGACGAGCAGCATGCCGAGGAAGCCGAGCGCCGCTCCCGCCCAGCGCGGCCAGCCGACGCGTTCGCCGAGCAGCGGTCCGGCGAGCAGCATCACGGCGAAGGGCGCGATGAAGTTGATCGCGGTGGCGTCGGCCTGCGGCAGTCGGCCGAGCGCGGTGAAGAAGAACAGCGTGAAGCCGGCCAGCGACAGTCCGCGCAGCAGTTGAATGCCGGGACGCCTCGTGCGCCACAACGCCGCGCCGAGCGTGGGCGCGAGGAAAACGAACATCAGCAGCGCGTGGCCCGCGTGACGAACCAGCGAAACGAGCGGAATGCCGATCTGGCCGGCCAGGTGCTTGCCGGTGGCGTCGAGCAGCACGAAGCAGACCTGCGCGGCGGTGAGGTATGCGAGCGCTCGAAGCGGACGCTCGCCGTGCAGCGGATTCAATCGTCGGCCGTCCGCTTGCGGCGATAGTCGACGATCGCGAAACGCGTGCCGTCCGCCGCCTGCTGTTCGCGGCGGTCGGCGACGTACCACTGCCGGGGATCGAGCGCCTCGAAGCGCGTATCGCCTTCGAAGTCGCGATCGATCTCGGTGACGACGGCGCGGTCGGCACGCGGCAGCGCGGCGGCGAAGAGCTGCGCGCCGCCGATCACGAAGATCTCGTCGAGCGGAATCGACGCGCCGGCGCCCGGGTGCGAGGCGATCGCGATCGCTTCGTCGAGCGAGGCCGCGCGCTCCGCGCCGTCGAAGACGCTGCTCGCCTGGCCGCTGACGACGATCGAACGTCGCCCGGGCAGCGCGCGACCGATCGAATCCCAGGTGCGGCGCCCCATGACGATCGCGTGTCCCATCGTCAGCGCGCGGAAATGCCTGAGGTCTTCCGGCAGGTGCCAGGGCAGGCCGCCGCCGGCGCCGATCACGCCGTTTCGCGCACGCGCCACGACGAGCGTGACGCGCGGACGCGACGCCTCATCGCGGGCGTTTCGGACGGGATCGGGGGAAGAGGGCGGGAGATGCGGCGACATCGAAGCGGATTGTAGCCGCCGCGATGTCGCGCGCCGGGAGGTCGCTCGGCTGGGTCGCTCAGCGCGGCACGACCGCGGTGGCCTCCAGCTCGATCTTGCCCGGGTTGTCGAGCAGGTCGGAGACGAAGATCATGCTCATCGCCGGGTAGTGCGTGCCGATGTGCTTGCGCCAGATCTTGCCGAGTTCGCGGCGCGCGGCCATGTACGCGGGCTTGTCGCAGCAGTAGGCCGTCATCCGGCAGATGTGGTGCGGCTCGGCGCCCGCCTCGGCGAGCACGGCGACGATGTTGCGCAAGGCCTGGTCGAACTGCGGTGCGATGTCTTCCGACTCGAACACCTGTTGCGCGTTCCAGCCGACCTGGCCGGCGACGAACACGATGCGTCCGGCATCGACCTCGATGCCGTTGGCGTAACCGATCGGCGCAGCCCATCCTTCCGGCAGCAGCGTTTTCATTCGCAGGATCTCCTTGTGTTCGTTGCCGCTCAATCCGTGTAGCGCGGCGGGTCGGGGTCGTCGGCCCAGTTGCGGTCGGGCCTGGGCGTCTTCGCGAGCCACGCGCGGATCAGTTCGACGTGCTCGCGCTCTTCCTCCTGCAGTCCGAGCGCGGCCTTGCGCACCGGCTCGGTGGTGGCGGCCGCGGCGATCTGCCCGAAGAAGCGTTCCGCCCGCTCTTCGCTCTCGAGCGCCAGCGTGAGCGCGTGGAACGGCTGCATCAGGTAGTGCACTTCGTCGATCGGCACCGTTTCCGGCGCCTCGAAGCCTTCCCACGCAGGCCGCGCGGTGATCGGGCCGGGCATCTCGCTCCAGCCCATCTCCGACATGATCTGGTCGGCGTGCTTGCCTTCGATCTCGGCCATCTTGCGAAAGAGCGCCGCGACCTCGCGGTTGTTGTGCATCTCCATCGCGTCGGCGAACTCGGTGTAGCGCGAGGCTGCATCGAGCTCCATCTGCAGCGCCTGGCGCATGAAGTCGTGAAGGGTTCCCGGAACTCGATCGGGGCTCATAGCGCGAACTCCGCGGTCAGCTCTTCCACCGTTTTCGTGGCCGGCTTGCCGCCGATCGGATGCGGCGTGCGGCTGCCGGCGTACAGCACGCCGATGTTGAAGCCGTCGTCGGTCATCAGGCGGCGCGCGGCGCGTGCGGCGTCGTCGGTGGGGCCCACCGGCGACGGACGCGCGATCTGCTTCCACTCGCGCTGCTCGGGGCGGAAGGTCACGCAGGGACTCAGGATCTCGATGAACGAGAAGCCGGGGTGGCGGATCGCCTCGGCGATGATGTCGGCGGTTCCGTTCGGGTCGCCCGAGAAAGCGCGCGCGACGAAGTTCGCGCCCGAGGCCAGGGCGATGACCAGCGGATGGAAGGTGCGCATGCCGGTGCCGCCCGGCTGCAGCTTGGAGTCCCAGTCGGGTTCGGTGGTGGGCGACGGCTGGCCTTTGGTCATCCCGTAGACCTGGTTTTCCATCACGATGTACGTGAGGTCGACGTTGCGCCGGCACGCGTGCATGAAGTGGTTGCCGCCGATCGAGAAGCCGTCGCCGTCGCCGCCGGCGGCGAGCACCGTGAGATCGGGACGGGCCACCTTCAGTCCGGTGGCGGCCGCGAGCGCGCGGCCGTGCACTCCGTGAAAGCCGTAGCACGAGGTGTAGGCGGGGATGCGCGACGAGCACCCGATGCCGGAGACGACCGCCACCTGCTCGGGCGGCACGCCGACCATCGCCAGCGCCTTCGTCACCGAACCGAGCACCGAGTAGTCGCCGCAGCCGGGGCACCAGACCGGCTTGTAGGCGGATTTGAAGCTGGCCGCCGTGAGCGGTTTCTTGCCCGAGTCGACGGGCGCGACAACGTCGTTCATTGGTTTCTCCATTCGACGATGGCATCGGCGAGTTCGCCCGGACGCAGCGGAAGCGGTCCCGGACGATGGAAGCTCGAGGGGCGGCCCGGCAGGTCGTAGACGGACCGCAGGTAGCGCAGCAGCTGCGCCGAGTGGTTCTGCTCGACGACGAGCACGCGCTTCACGCCGTCGAGCGCGCGCTCGAGCCGCTCGGGAAGCGCCGGAGCGAGCAGGCGCAGCGCGATCAGCCTCGCGCGCACGCCGCGCTCGGCTGCGCGCGCGAGCGCTTCGCGCACGACGCCGGTGACCGAGCCGAAGGTGATGATGGCGGCGTCGCCGTCGCCCTCGATGTCGGCCCACGCCGAGCCGTAGTCGTGCTTCAGCAGCTTGCGCTCGCGCTTGTCGAGTTGCAGCTTGTGGTCGGCGCTCTGGCTGCTCGGGATGCCCGCCTCGGTGTGCTCGAGGCCGTCGGCCGTGTAGACGACGCCGGGCGTGCCGGGAATCGACATCGCGGAGATGCCCGATTCGGTGTTGCGATAGCGCTTGAAATCGGGCGCATCCGCTTCGACGACGAGCCGCTCGGCGACCATGCCGATGTTCGCCGGCTCGTCGATGATCGCGCGCGACTGGCCCATGAACTGGTCGGAGAGAACGATCGCCGCCGTCTGCAGCTTCTCGGCGAGATGCACCGCCCATTGCGTGGTGGCGAGGCAGTCGGCGATCGAGGTCGGCGCGACGACCACGCGCGGCGCGTCGCCGTGCAGGCCGTTCACCGCGTAGGAGAGATCGCTCTGCTCGCTCTTGGCGGGAATGCCGGTGGACGGGCCTCCGCGCATGACGTCGACGACCACCACCGGCACTTCGGCGGTGATGGCCAGCCCGATCGCTTCGGTCATCAGCGCCAGGCCGGGACCGGAGGTGGCGGTGAGCGACGGAACGCCGCCGTAGGAGGAGCCGATGATCATGTTGATCGACGCGAGCTCGTCTTCCGCCTGCACGAGCGTGCCGCCGATCTTCGTCAGCGCCGGCGACATCCACTCGAGCATCTCGGTGGTCGCCGTATCATTAAAAAACGCGACGAAGCGGACGCCGCCGCGCAGCGCACCGAAGCCGGCGGCTTCGTTGCCGCTGAGCATCCAGCGCCTGCCGTTGGCCGGCGGCGTCTCGAGCGCGGGCAAGGCGCCGATCTGCGCGCCTTTCTCGAAGCCCGCGCGCAGCGCCTGCAGGTTCGCATCGAGCGCCGCGGGACCGCGCTTCCACGTGCCGCTCAACGCCGCCTCGAGCGCTTCGAGCGGAATGGATGCGATGGCGCCGGCCACGCCGAGCGCGACCATGTTCGTCCAGCTGCCGGCGATCGCCTTGGACATCTTCTTCAGCGGCACGGCTTCCGCGCGCGCGCCGTTGCGCAGGAATACCTCGGGCGCTTCGCCTTCGTCGGCGTCGCCGACGACCATCGCGTCCGCGCGCATCGGAATCTCGTCGGCGAAGCGGTGGATGTTCTGCCAGTCGATGGCCAGCAGCAGGTCGAAGCCGTCGTCGAGCGACTGGGTGGGCTCCGATGCGAGCCGGATCAGCGCCGCGGCTTCGCCGCCCCGGATCTGCGGTCCGCTCGTGCGCACCATCAGCCCGTACAGACCCGCTTTCGCGGCAGCGTCGAGCAGGAGCGTTCCGGCGGTCATGACGCCGCTGCCTCCGCTGCCCGCCATCGCGATCGAGATGCTGCGGCGCGCGCCGCGCGATGTGGTGTTCATGCCTGTGATGCCTGTTTCGTTGCGAGGATCTCGACGGCTGCGTCGTGTTTTGCCGCCTGTGTCGCGTGCGACGTCGAGCACGGATCGAACTTTGCTGCCGCCGCTCCAGATGGCCGTTGATTTGTATCAAGGCTTGCCGAAGCGCTTTGTTCCACGATGATCGGCATATAACCGCAATTCGGTACCGCAATACCGAATTATCAGGATACACAACGGCGAAAGCCTCCGTCAATTCGATCGGCGACCTTTCCGCCGGGCAAGCGACGAGCGGCTTTTCCGCACATCGAAGGACCCGAATTCCGATGAGCATCGAAGCGCGCCGCTGGATCATGACCGCTCCGAACACGCCGCTCGAGCGCGAGACTTTCGTCGCGCACGCCGGCGACGGCGAGGTCGTGATCGCGATCGCCGGCTGCGGCGTCTGCCACACCGATCTCGGCTATTTCTACGACGGCGTGCGCACCAATCACGCGCTGCCGCTGGCGCTTGGCCACGAGATCAGCGGCCGCGTCGTGCAGGCGGGCAAGGGCGCCGAGAGCTGGCTCGGCAAGGCGGTGATCGTTCCCGCCGTGCTGCCCTGCGGCGAGTGCGACCTGTGCAAGCGTGGCCTCGGCACCATCTGCCGCAGGCAGAAGATGCCGGGCAACGACATCCAGGGCGGTTTCGGCTCGCACATCGTCGTGCCGGCGCGCGGCCTTTGCGTGGTCGACGAGGTGCGCCTGCAGAAGGCCGGGCTCACGCTCGCCGAGGTGTCGATCGTCGCCGATGCGCTCACCACGCCGTACCAGGCAGTGCGTCGCGCCGGCGTGAAGCCGGGCAGCCTCGCGGTGGTCATCGGCGCGGGCGGCGTCGGCGGCTACTGCGTGCAGATCGCCGCCGCCTTCGGCGCGAAGGTCGTCGCGGTCGACGTCGACGACGCGAAGCTCGAGGCCATCGCCGCCGGCGGCGCCTCGCTCACGCTGAACAGCCGCAAGCTCGACGGCAAGGCGATCAAGTCCTCGATCGTCGAGTTCGCGAAGAGCAACGGGCTGCCTGCCACCGAATGGTTCATCTTCGAGTGCTCCGGCACCGCGCCCGGGCAGCTCACCGCCTGGGGCCTGCTCGTGCACGGCGCGACGCTGTCGGTGGTGGGCTTCACCATGGACAAGGTCGAGGTGCGGCTGTCCAACCTGATGGCCTTCGACGCGCGCGCGATCGGCAACTGGGGTTGCCCGCCCGAACTGTACGCCGGCGCGCTCGATCTCGTGCTCGACGGAAAGGTCGCGATCAAGCCCTTCGTGGAAACGCACCCGCTCGACGACATCAACCGCGTGTTCGACGCGGTTCACCACCGCGAGATCCGCAAGCGCGCGGTGCTCGTACCCGCCGCCTGAACCCAGGAGTATTCCGACGTGCGCGAATTCAAGAATCACGATCTGGTCGACGACATCAGCAAGCCGGGGGTGCGCTACGAGAAGCGCCCGGCGAAGACGCCCGACGGCAAGACCGTTCCCGGCCTGTACAACGCGTGGATCACGCTGGACAACCCGTCGCAGTACAACTCGTACACGACGGACATGGTCAAGGGCGTGATCCTCGCGTTCCGCGCCGCCTCGAACGCGCGCGACGTCAACTGCGTGGTCTTCACCGGCGCCGGCGACAAGGCCTTCTGCACCGGCGGCAACACGAAGGAATACGCCGAGTACTACGCCGGTCATCCGCAGGAGTACCGGCAGTACATGCGGCTGTTCAACGACATGGTCTCGGCGATCCTCGCCTGCGACAAGCCGGTGATCTGCCGCGTCAACGGCATGCGC
>QEVN01000087.1 GCA_003576795.1 Burkholderiales bacterium | reverse complement strand
GAGTCGGACGGCAAGCCGCGCGACGACGAGATCTGGGCCGACGCCTCGCGCATCGTGCAGGAGCCGTCGTACGACGTCACGCAGCATTTCGAGACCCCGGTGCCGATGCTGCCGACTCCGCTGGCCGCCGGCGTCTCGTCGCGCACCTCCACGAACTACCGGACCGCGGCGAGCCCCGACTTCCCGCTATGGTGGGGCGACTGGCTCGTCGCATCCGGCTGGCAGCGCGTGCGCGTGCCGGCCGGCGAGTTCCTCGCGCTGCGCGTCGACCGGACGATCCGCTTCCGCCATTCGGACATCTGGCGCGACGACTGCCGCCGCTGGGACACCGCCTGGTACGTGCCCGAGCTGCGGCGCTGGGCGATGCGCGAATGGACCGGGCAGTGGCTGATGCCGGACGGCCCTCAGCGCACCGTGGTGTACGAGGATCGGGTGCGCTGGGAATTGCTCGACTGGCGGACGGGCTGACCGATCACCAGCAGTCGCCCAGCGCCGCGGTGCCGGTCCTTCCGCGTACGCCGAGCTGATCGAGCGTGAGGTTGCCGCAGTCGGGGTCGGTATGCCCGTTGGCGGGCGTGGCGGTGAGCGTGAAGGTCGTGCCGCCGCCGGCGATCGCGATCGTGTAGGCAGCCCTCGCCGCGTTCTCTCCGGAGAACGTGCGTGCGCCGGCCGTTGCCAGCGCCACGGGATATGCGTTGTGCGTCGTGAAGTAGCGCTCGAGCGTCTGTGCCGCGTCCAGCAGCGCCGCCTTGCCCTCGGCGCGCTTGGAGCGCACGACGAAGTCGCGGTAGCTCGGGTAGGCAACGCTTGCCAGGATCGCGACGACGACGACCGCGATCATCAGCTCGAGCAGGGTGAAGCCGCGCGAGCGGCGCTGCGGACTCGTTCCCATCGCGTTTCTCCCCTTCATCGTCGCTCTCCGCGTCCGCCGCTGCTCATCGCTTGACGATCTCGCGCCACGACAGCCTGCCGCGCGAGCCGCCGATCGACTCGGCCACCGATTCGACGCCGCCCGACGAACCGCTCGAGACCTTGAACTCCTTCGGCGAGCCGGAAGTTCCGGGCGGCGAACCCGCGATCACCGTCGGCATCGGCGTGATGCCCACGCGCGAGCGTCGCCCGCTGACGGCGACCAGCACGCCGGTGCTCGGATGCGCCACCAGGTCCGCATTCGAGAACATCCCGTCGTTGTCCAGGTCGAAGGGCGAGCTGGGCAGGCGTCCGCCGCTCACCGCGTCCAGCTCCATCAGCCAGCTCGTTCCTCCCTTGTCGCACGGGCTCGTCGACGGAATCAGCGTCGGGAACACGACGCGCCCGAAGCGGATCTGCGGCGCGTAGACGACGCGCTCGCCGGTTTCGGCCAGCGGCGTCCCGGCCTGCGGGAAATCGAGGTACCAGCCGCGCTTCGTGCCCCAGTCGACGAGGTTGTCGGACGTGACGCGCACGACCGAGCTGCCGACGACGCGCTCGGCGAGCACCGTCTGCTGCGTGAGGCTCGTGCGCCCGGCCACCGTGGCGCCCTTGTCCCAGATGCCGTAGAAGCTCTGGCGCTGGTACGGCGGCGACGGGTCGGCCGGCTCGATGTAACTGCCGGTGCCGAAGAGCACGAGGTAGCCGCCCAGCGGATGGCGCATCACCTCGACCGACGAGGTGATCGGCTGGGGATTGCCGCTGGGGTCGACCGCCTGGAACAGCGGAGAGCCGCCGTTGGCGATTGCCCACGAGCCGGGCGAGATCGAGCTGACATCGAACTTCCAGAGGTTGCCCTCCAGATCGCCGGCGTAGATGTAGTCGACCTTCCCGTCCGCATCGACGTCGGCCGGGAACGGATTCGCCAGCCCGTTCGGCCGGGCGGTGGAGCCGGCGCTGGTCACCAGCTTCACGTAATGCGTCCCCAGCGTCCACGTGCGGCTGCCCGGCGTGCGATCGAGGAACAGGATGAACAGCGCCGCGCGACCCGTGGCGCTCTGGTGGGTGTCCTCGAGGTCGCCGTTCTTGTTGTTGTAGCCGTTGCTGACGATCACCGCCCACTTGCCGTTGGCCATCTGCACGATCTGCGGCTGACCGAAGGTGAAGCCCAGGTCGGCATCGTCCGCGTCGGTGAACTCCCACAGCACTTTCGACGGCGCGCTCGCCTCGTCGACCGCGGTCGGGTCGGTGACGTCGAGCGCGAACAGCCCCTGCCCGCCCGCGCCGAGACCGCCCACGAGCACCGTCGACCAGCTGCTGTTGACGATCGCGTCGCCCACCGCCGGCGTCCCGTCGACGTAGTAGCGGTGCGAGTAGGCCTGGTCGGTCAGGTGCGAGATCTTCCCGTAGACCGACGAGGGCATGTACGCGAACAATTCCTTGCCGGCATCGGCGCCGCTCGCGCGAAACGCGTGCAGCATGCCGTCGTTCGCGCCGACGTAGATCACCGGCTCGCGCGAGATGTGGTTCTGGCGGAACTGCGCGTAGTTGTTCTGCCAGTATCCGGCGCTCGGCGCGCCGACGTACTGCGGGTTCGAGTTGACGATGTCGCCGAGCTTCGACACCGGCCGGCGGCGGAACTTGCCGGCCGACGTTCCCTCGTCGGTGGCGTCGCCGCGCAGCCATGCCAGGCGCGCCGCGCCCTTGCCGTCGTTCGCCTTGGCGCTGTTCGTGTCCAGCGCGGTCTGCTGCGCCGTGGACAGGCTCGCCCACGCGAAGGGAACCCCCGCGCTCGCCGCCACCGGATCGGTGTTCCAGGTGAGGATCTGCCGGCTCGCCGGCGCCTGCGTGTTGATCCGCTGCCCGGAATCCCAGTCGGGCGTCGGCGAGATGTTGCCGTTGAAGTCGATCGGATACGACAGCAGCTGTCCGCTCCAGTCGTTCGAGTTGAAGCGCGCCTGGTAGACCTTCGAGCCGGTGTTCAGCGACGTGGAGTTCGTCGCCACCGAAGAGGCCGACGAGGTCGCGAGGATCGAGATGAAGGCGCGATCGAGCGCCGACTCGAGCGCGAGCGGGTTTGCGACGAAGAAGTAGTTGTCGGGAATGCCGTCGGGAGTCGGCAGGCCGTTGGCGTCGCGCACGTCCCATTCCTCGGTCTTGTCGGGAATGCCGTTGCCGCTGCCCGCTTCGACGAAGCCGCCGTACTTGGCGGCGTAGAAGAGCGGGTCCTCGAGCGCCCGGGCCGCGGTGGCGCCGAGCGAGTAGGTCCAGCTGGTCGCCGCGTCGCCCACCTGGCAGTTGCTGCAGGCCGTCACGCCGGTCGTGTCGCTGAAGGCGAAACCTTCGATGCCCGAATGAAAATGCGGACCGTCCTGCGTGGTGCCGCTGATCGCGTAGCCGAAACCCTGCTTCTGGTTCGTCGACTCGGCGATCACGTCCGTGGTGACCCTGATCGTCCGCGCGTCGGCATCGAGCTCGTACTCGATGATGCCCCAGACGTCCTGGTCGTAGTCGCCGCCCTGCTCGGAGTCCTCCCAGTTCACGTAGACCTTGCCCGACACCTTGTTGCCGGCGACCGTCTGCGAGACGATCTTCAGGTCGACCAGCGCACCGCCGCCCAGGCCCCGGCCCGGATAGTCGAGCCGATAGATCGGCTGGATCACGACCTCGGGGCCGCCCGCCAGCCCCGGTACCCGGATGCGCAACGTCGGCACGTTGGTCGCGAGCTGGATGCCGTAGGTGGTGACCTTCAGCGAACGCGCGTCGTCGAAAGGGACGGCTGTCAGGTCGGAGCGGATCCTGTTCGTGCGCGCCTGGTAGGCGAGCCCCGGCATCAGGTAGGTGCCGCCCACCGTCGGCCCTTCCGGACAGATGCCGACGACGCCGCCGAGCGAAGTGATCGACTTCGCGTCGCACAGTTCGTTGTTGTTCGTGCCGTTGCGGCCGACGAAATAGGTGCCGCCGGTGATCCCTTCGAGATCGCCGACCTTCCCACTGACGCTCGCGGCCGTCTTGCCCGACCCGCCGATCGACGCGAGCGAGGTCGATGCGAGATCGTCCTCGAAGGAGGAGACGCTTGCGTTGAAGACGAGGACGTTCAACGGCGAGCAGTAGTTGTTGTTGGTCAGCGGATCGGCCCAGGTCGAGACCTGCGGCAGGCCGAGCGTCTTGTCGGCCGTCGTACCGCTGTAGACGTAGCCGCTGGTGGCGGAATTGCCGGCGAAATAGCGCAGCGACTCGAAATACACCTCCGCCATCGGGTTGCCCCAGCTGCGGCAGTTGCCCTCGGTGATGGTCGTCAGCTGGTAATCGCAGTTGTCGCCGCCCGAGCCGAGATAGGTGCCGTCGCCGTAGTTGTAGCCGTAGATGCGCATCCGGTCGAGGGTGTTGACGATGCCGCGCGCCTCCGAGGCCAGCAGCGTGCTGACGAAGGTTCCGTCGCTGGCCACGTTCACCTCGTCGGCGAAGGAGCCGATCGCCTTGCGCAGCACGCCGCCCGAGATGTTCTTCTGGAAGCTGCCGGTCATCAGGCCGAACTTCATCAGGTCCGGCTCGCCGTACACCTGCAGCAGCCCGATCGGCTTGTAGTTGCCGCTCGGATACTGCTTGCACTTCTCGCTGCCGAGCAGGCCGGCGACGCAGGCCTGCACGCGGACCACGTATTGACCCTCGTCGCGCGACGTGTTGCGGCCGTCGGCCAGCCCATGCCCGAGGCCGCGCTCGCGCTGATCGGGTTCGAACGCGGCCGAGGCGAGCCCCGACAGGCTCAGGTGGTTGCCGTTGCTGCGCGTGCCGCCGAAGCCCGCCGGCCCTCCGTTGGCATCCTCGGCGCGCCAATGGCACTGCCAGCGCTCGTTGGCCGCCCACAGCCCGTAGTCGCCGCGGACGACGCGCATCAGCGGCGGCTTGGTGTTCGTCTGCGACTTCTGGTCGTTGCCGCTGCCGCTGCCGATCGTCAGGTTGCAGATCGACAGCCCGACGTCGGTCAGGTTCGTGATCGTCCAGTTGGTGCCCGAACCCGAGCCGACGACGCCCTGCGCAGGAACGGCGATCTGGAAATTCTGGCCGCAGGTGTCCGAGCTGGGGCTGATCGCGCTGACGTAGCCGGTCATCGACTTGCCGGGGGCGAGCTCGGCGCGCACCTGGTCGCCGAGACATACGCGCACCGCGCTGTTGCGAAAGCGCGGGCTGCTGGCGGAGATCGACACCGACGTATCGCTCGAATAGCCGCTGTTAGAACCCTTGGCAGCGCCGGAAGGCGGAGCGGCGTTGACGGTGAACGGCGTGAGCTGCGCCAGGTCGCTGCCCGCGTAATGCTTGGCCCACGAGTGGGCATCGGGCGGCAGGAATACCCGTTCGAGCACCGTCGTCGTCGACGTGTCGGTCGAGCGCTTGCCGCCGTACAGCAGCTTGCGCACCGCGTCCATGCGGGCCATCGTCGCCCAGTTCAGGAAGTTGCCGCTCCACTGGGTGCCGTCGGCTGCGCAGTACTTGTTCGCGTCGGCGAGCGCGAAGGGCTCGAAGCGCTGCGTACCGGTGCTGTAGCGGTAGCACTTCTTCGGATCGAAATAGCCGTAGTAGTCGATGGCGTGCTTGTAGGTCGTCTCGAGCGCGCCGTCGTCGTCGAGGTCCGAATAGTCGTTGTAGGCCTTCTTGTACAGCTGCTGGTCCTTCGAGATGTCGAGCATGACCAGCGGCGGGATCGCGCCGCCCGCGTACAGCGGCTTCTGCGCGAGCGTCAGCGCGAAGGAGGGCGTCGCGAACCCCTGCAATCCGGCGAGGAGGCAGGCGAGCATGCCCGCGCGCCGCAGCGCCGAAGCCGCCCGAGGGCCCACATGCCGAATGCCGTGATCGTTTGCGTTCATCGCCTCGCTCCGCGGCCCTCAGGGCCGGAAGAACTCCTGCAGCAACACTTCCGTGCCCGCCAGCGCGCCGTACCCGACCGACGTGATCCGGTAGACGTAGCGAACGCTGCCGCCCGCCTTCAGGCTGGTGCCGGAGGTGTCGGGAATCGCTTCGACCAGGTAGCGCGGCGGGCTGGAGACGCCGCCCGACGAAGTGCCGGCGATGAACGAAGGCACGCCGGTCATCTCGCCGTAGGCCAGCGAGCGCGCGGGGTCGGTGAGATGGGACTCCCAGGCCTGCGCGGTCCCCGTCGACGGCGGAATGCACAGGCCCTTGCCGCCGGTGTAGTCGCAGGAAGTCGAGAACAGCGTGGCGCCCGAGATCGCCCGCGCGGTGACGATGTCGGCCTCGGCGTCGCGCAAGGCGGCGTCGGCCGCCTGCAGGGCGATGTTCGTGTCGCGCGCATTGCGCGCCATGCGCTCCTCGCTGGTCGAGATCGTCGCCCCCGCGATGCCGATCAGCGTGATCGCGATCATCATCACGAGCGCGACGAAGAGCGAGGCGCCGCGCTGCGAACGTGCGGAGGTCCGGTTCATCTTCGTCACCCGATCCGGTTGCGCAGGCCGATCGTGAATCGGAACAGCCGGCGCGGACGCTGGTCGTCGGGCGGATCGAACACCGCCCCGGCGTCGCCCGTCGGCGCGACGCCGCCCGGCGCGTACGCCGTGCCGAAGTGGTTGAAGCGGGCCACGCCGCCGTCGACATCGGTCAAGGTTTCGCCGCGCACGACCACCGAGACGATCGCGCTGACCACCCGATCGAGGTTCGCGACGCCGGCGCGCGCGTAGTAGTTCGGCGTGCCGTCGTTGTCGGTGTCCTCGCCGTAGAGGATCTGCAGGCTCTCGACGCCGGTGACGAGAACGACCGGCGCGCCGGCAGCCGACGAGGCTTCGCAGTACAGCGCCGGCTCGCCGGTGGTCGCGTCGACCGCCACGTAGTAGCGGTTCGATGCGAGCGTCGTCGCGCCCACCGGCACTCCGCGACAATCGACGACGCCGCCGTCGGGGCCGCTGCCGTCGCGCAGGTCCGAGCCGTAGTAGCGCACGACGATCTCGTCGCTCAGGTTCAGCCCGGAATCGTTCGACGCGCTGAACGCGGGCGACGTGGACGAGAACGACACGTTCGCGGTGAAGTCGTTGTAGCCGGCCATCCGCAGTTCCCGGCCGAGCGTGGTGAACACGTAGCGGCCGGTCTCCTGCAGGATGGCCGCGTCGTTCTGCGAGCGGTTCGTCTGCTTGCTCGCCAGGAACATCGTCGAGACGACGAGCACGATGAGCAGGCCGACGACGAGCGAGACCATCAGTTCGACGAGCGTCGTTCCGCGCTCGCGCGCCGGCATCCGGAGGATCGGAAGGCGCCTGCTCATGGCCGCACTCCGACGACGAAACGCGTGAGGCTTCCGTCGCGATCGTCCTCCCACCAGATCTTCACGGCGAGCGGCGCGTCGGCGACTCCGTCGCAATCCGTGGAGGTCGGCGTTCCGTCGTCCGGCGTGCTGTCGACGCAGACCACGCCGGCGCCGCCCGGCAGCATCTGTCCGTTCGCGTCGTTCCACAGGTACAGATCCATCTCCGCCTGCTGCTTCGGCGTGCATCCGGCCACCTTGAAGCAGTCGGCGTGCAAGGCCCCGCTGCCGGTGTAGTCGCCGTTGCGCAGCGCCATCGCGTTCGCGCGAATGCGGTCGGCGATGTCGTAGGCCTGCTGCGTCGCGATGGTGCGCAGCATCGAACTGCCGGACGCGCGCAAGGTGTTGAGCTGCAGCGCGCCCATCGAAAGCAGGGCGAACGCGATCACGACGATCGCGATCAGCGACTCGATCAGCGAAAAGCCCCGCTCGCTGGCACGCGTGGAAGTCATGGGCAGTTCGCGCCGCGAAGCGCGACGCGTCCGGCGGCATTCCATTCCACGCTGCGACCGTGCGCGCCGCTGCGGTCGTCGCACAGGCGCACGCTCCCGGCCGCCGACGCGACGCCGGTCGACTCGAAAGCGATGCGGTCGGTGATGCCGGACGGCGTCGCCGTCGGCTCGCGGCCGCCGGCCGCCGTGAAACGCAGGATCTCGCTCGCTTCGGCGGTGCCGTTGCCGTTGGCATCGACGTACAGCAGCCGCCCGGCGCTCCAGTCGGCCGAATCGCAGGCCGCGCCCGCCGTGCTGGGGCATAGCGACACCGTGCGATGCGTGCGGGCCGCCTCGGTGCGCGCGGTCGTCACGTCGTTGAGCAGCCGCGTGGCCGACCCGTGCATGCGCTGGTCCCGAAGGAAGTCGCTGAACGCGGGCAGGCCGGCCGAGGCCAGGATCGCCACGATGGCGATCGTGATCATCAGTTCGACCAGCGTGAATCCGCGGTTTCTCGACGCCACCACTGTGCACTCCGTACTCACGGAGTTTCCGATCGGCGCAGTCTGAGCGGGGGCGGGCGCGCCGGCCCAGCGACGTCGGACGGGCGGCGGCTGCGCGCCCGCAGGCGGTTCGTCAGGCTTCGTTCAGGGCGCGGGGGGCATCGCCTCGTCGACCCATTCGATCCAGTGCCGCACCGGGGTGGCGGTCGCGGCCTGCAGGTGCGCGATGCAGCCGATGTTCGCCGACAGGACCATGGCCGGCGCCTCGGTGTGCAGCGCGGCGAGCTTGTTCGCGCGCAGCTGCGTCGACAGCTCCGGCTGCAGCACGGAGTAGGTGCCCGCCGAGCCGCAGCACAGATGCGAATCGGGCACGTAGGCGGGGGCGACGCCGATCGACGCGAGCCAGTTCTCGACGGCGCCGCGGATGCGCTGGCCGTGCTGCAGCGTGCACGGCGGATGGAAAGCGACGCGCGCCGGCACCTCGCCCGCGCGCACGCGCGCGCGCAGCGCTTCGGCATGAGGAGCGAGTTGGCCGGGCAGCCACTCGGCCGGGTCGCGCGTGGCGGCGACCACCCGCTTCGCCTTCTCGGCGTAGGCGGGGTCGGCGCGCAGCAGGTGCGCGTACTCCTTGACCATCGCGCCGCAGCCCGAGGCGTTCACCAGCACGATCTCGACGCCCGCATCGAGATGCGGAATCCAGGCGTCGATGTTCCGCCGCGCCTGCGCGAGCGCGCCTTCGGTGTCGTTCAGGTGGTGGCGGATCGCTCCGCAGCAGCCGGAACGTCGCTCGACGACCGCCTCGATGCCGAGCCGGTCGAGCACGCGCACGGTGGCGGCGTCGATCGACGGGATCATCGCCGGCTGCGTGCAGCCGTTCAGCAGCAGCACCTTGCGCGCGTGCGTGCGCGCAGGCCACGGGCCGGGATCGCGCCGCTCGGGAACCTTGTCGCGCAGCACCGACGGCAGCAGCGGGCGCACGAGCTGCCCGATGCGCATCGCCGGATCGAAGAGCCACCTTCGCGTCAGCGTCTCGCGCAGCAGCGCGCGCACGACGCGCTCGCGCAGCGGCCGGCGCACCTGCTGCTCGACCAGCTTGCGCCCGACGTCGACCAGGTGCCCGTACTCCACGCCCGACGGACACGTCGTCTCGCAGTTTCGGCAGGTGAGGCATTGGTCGAGGTGCTGCAGCGTGGCGAGCGTGGGCGTCGCGCCTTCGACCACCTGCTTCATCAGGTAGATGCGCCCGCGCGGGCTGTCGCGCTCGTCGCCGAGCAGCTTGT
Source organism: Burkholderiales bacterium (assembly GCA_003576795.1). Lineage (GTDB taxonomy): Bacteria > Pseudomonadota > Gammaproteobacteria > Burkholderiales > Burkholderiaceae_E > Zeimonas. Next base: position 6,874 of record QEVN01000087.1, on the reverse strand, counting down.
AGGTCGGGCAGGTGGCCAGGCAGAAGCCGCAGTGCACGCAGCGGCGCAGGTTCAGTTCGGCGTCGTCGCCGTCGGGCGTGCCGACCAGCCGGTCGACGAGATGCGTTTCCACGGTGGGCTTGTCGGCTCGGTTTTCTCAGAGATCCGGGTACATGCGCCCGCGATTGAACAGGCCCGTCGGATCGAAGGCGCGCTTCAGTTCGCGATGCACGCGCCGGTTGGCTTCGGGCAGCGGGGGGAAGACGCCCGCCGAGCGATCGCCGCCGCGGAACAGCGTCGCCGCGCCCCCCACGCGCTCGCACTCGGCGCGAATGCGCGCGGCAGGGGCGTCGCCGCGCAGCCAGCGCTGCGCGCCGGTCCACTCGACGAGCACGGCGCCGGGCAGGTCGAGCCACGGCGCGGTGGAGGGCAGCGACAGCCGCCACAACGCCTCGCCGCCCGCGAAGAACGGGTCGTCGTGCTCGCGCAGCGCGCGCCAGCGATGCGCGGCCTCGTCGTCGTCGATGCGGGTCGCGCCGCGCTCGCGCTCGAAGCGCGCGAGCGCCGCCTCGACCGCCGGCGTCGCGCCCGAGAAGCGCAGCCACGCTTCGCCTTCGCGCCAGCGCGTGGCCGAGATCGGCAGCGGCTCGGCGCACCAGCGGTTCATCGCGCCGATCGCCTCGCTCGCCTCGAGCGCGAAGCGCACGCTCGCCTCGCGCATCGGCCGCGGCACCACCTTCAACGAGACGTCGACGATCGGGCCGAGGATGCCGAGCGAGCCGCACATCAGCCGCGACACGTCGTAGCCGGCGACGTTCTTCATCACCTGCCCGCCGAAGCGCAGCACGCGCGCCTGCGCGTCGACGATCGTCGCGCCGAGGACGAAGTCGCGCGCCGAGCCGGCGCTCGCTCGCCGCGGTCCGGACAGCCCCGCTGCGACCACTCCGCCGATCGTCGCCGCATCGCCGAAGGCGGGCGGCTCGAAGGCGAGCATCTGCCCGTGCGCGGCGAGCGCTTCCTCGACTTCGGCCAGCGGCGTGCCGCAGCGGACCTGCAGCACGAGTTCGGTGGGCTCGTACGAGACGATGCCGCGCAACGCGCGCAGGTCCAGCGCTTCGCCGATCCCCGCCTCGCCGTAGAAATCCTTGGTTCCGCCGCCGACCAGGCGCAACGACCGGCCCTCGGCCGCGGCCGCGCGGATCGCCTCGCGAACCGCACCGAGTGCCGGATCGACTTCGCTGGCGATCACCGTGCTCATCGCTCAGAACCTCGGCAGGTCGGGAAAGCGCAGCTGCCCGCCGCGCACGTGCATGCGTCCGTACTCGGCGCAGCGCGCGGGCGTGGGGATCGCCCGCGTCGCGCTCCTGCGGCGTGAACTGCACGCACATCGTGCCGATCTTCTCGATGCCCACGCCGTGCTCGCCGGTGACGGTGCCGCCGAACTCGACGCACAGCTCGAGGATCTCGGCGCCGAAACGCTCGGCGCGCTGCCACTGGTCGGCGTCGTTGGCGTCGAACAGGATCAGCGGATGCAGGTTGCCGTCTCCGGCGTGGAACACGTTGATGCAGCGAAGCGAGTAGCGATCCTCCATCTGCGCGATCGCCTCGAGCATGCGCCCGATCATGCGCCGCGGGATCGTTCCGTCCATGCAGTAGTAATCGGGCGACAGGCGGCCCGCCGCCGGGAACGCGTTCTTGCGCCCCGACCAGAAGAGCAGGCGTTCGGCTTCCGAGCCCGAGACGCGGATGGCGGTGGCGCCCGCTTCGCGCAGCACGCGCTCCATGCGCTCGATCTCGTCGGCCACCTCCTCGGGCGTGCCGTCGGATTCGGCGAGCAGGATCGCCGCCGCGTCGAGGTCGTAGCCGGCATGGACGAACTGCTCGACGGCGATCGTCGCCTTGCGGTCCATCATCTCGAGCCCGGCCGGGATGATGCCGGCGGCGATGATCGCCGCCACCGCGTCGCCGGCAGTGACGACGTCGTCGAAGGAGGCCATCAGCACGCGCGCGAGCGGCGGCGTCGGCACCAGCTTCACCGTGACCTCGGTGACCACCGCCAGCATGCCTTCCGAGCCGACGGCCAGCGCGAGCAGGTCGAGCCCCGGCGTGTCGAGCGCCTCGGAGCCGAACTCGATGGGCTCGCCTTCGCTGGTGAAGCCGCGCACGCGCAGCACGTTGTGCACGGTGAGGCCGTATTTCAGGCAGTGCACGCCGCCGGAGTTCTCGGCGACGTTGCCGCCGATCGAGCAGGCGATCTGCGACGACGGATCGGGCGCGTAATACAGGCGATGCGCGGCCGCGGCCTCGGAGATCGCGAGATTGCGCACGCCGGGCTGCACGCGCGCGATGCGCGCGACCGGGTCGATCGACAGGATGCGGTCGAACTTCGCCATCGACAGCACGACGCCCGCCGCATGCGGCATCGAGCCGCCCGACAGGCTCGTTCCCGAGCCGCGCGCGACCACCGGAACGTCGAGCTCGCAGCACGCCTTCAGGATGTCGCGCACCTGCTGCTCGTCGGCCGGCAGCGCGACGGCGACCGGCAGCTGCCGGTACGCGCTCAGCGCGTCGCACTCGTAGGGACGCGTATCCTCGGTTCGATGCAGCAGGCAGTGCGCGGGAAGAAGGCGCGCGAGCCGCTCGACGATCGCGCGACGGCGGGCGACGTCGGGCTGGGCGAACGGGTCGGCGTGGCGCGCATCGTGCAGCGCGTCGTTCATTGCCGGTCTTCCGCGCGATGCGCGGTCTTCAGGTGCTTCCACAGCGTGGTGCGCGACATGCCCAGCCGCCGCGCCGCCTCGGCGCGATTGCCCCCCGCCTGGGCGAGCACTTCGAGGATGTGGCGGGCTTCGTCGTGGGGGGCGCGCGACGAACGGTAGTAGCGCGGCGGCGCAACCGGCGAGACGCTCGTCGCGAACGCGCGGTGCGCTTCCGGCGCGGGGGGCGGCGGCGCCGATCCGCCGGTGGCGCGGCCGGCGGCGGCGTGCATCGTCGCGCCTTCCCCCTGCGCGAGGACGATCTCCGGCAGCAGGTGCCGGCGCTCGACGGTCGAGCCTTCGGCGTGCACGATCGCGAACTCGAGCGCGTTCGACAGCTGCCGCACGTTGCCCGGCCATCGGTACGCCTCGATCGCGGCGAGCGCGTCGGGCGTGAGCTGCATCGGGCCTCGCCGGTAGCGCTCGCCGAGTTCGGCCAGCATCTTGCTGGCGAGCAGCGCCAGGTCGGCCGTCCGCTCGCGCAGCGGCGGGACGTGCAGCGGCAGCACGCGCAGCCGGTAGTACAGGTCTTCGCGGAAGGTGCCGTCGCGCACCATCTGCGCGAGGTCGCGGTGCGTGGCGGCGACGACGCGCACGTCCACCTTGCGCGGATGATTCTCGCCGAGGCGCACGATCTCGCGCTCCTGCAGCACGCGCAGCAGCTTGGCCTGCATCGAAGCGGAGATCTCGCCGATCTCGTCGAGCAGCAGCGTGCCGCCGCTGGCCGCTTCGAAGCGGCCGATGCGCGCCGTGCTCGCCCCCGAGAACGCGCCCCTGGCGTGGCCGAAGAGCTCGGACTCGAGCAGCGCCTCGGGGATGGCGGTGCAGTCCAGCGGCACGAAGGGCCCCTGCGCGCGCGACGAGTTGTCGTGCAGCGCCCGCGCGACGAGCTCCTTGCCGGTGCCGCTCTCGCCGGTGACCAGCGCGTGCGCATCGCTCGTCGCGGCGCGCAGGATCTGCGCGTAGAGCGCCTGCATCGCCGGCGTGCGTCCGACCAGGCCGCCCAGCCCCCAGCGTTCGCGCGCGGCGTTCTCCAGCGCGATCTCGCGCGAGCGGTCGCGCAGGACGATCGAGCAGTGCAGCGGGGCGTCGTTGGGCGGCAGCAGCATCGCCCACAGGCGCAGCGCGATCTCGCCGCCGTCGGATCGCCGCAGAACGAGGTCCTGCGTCCGGCGCGTCTCGCCGCCGGCGCTCAGCCAGCAACGACCGGTGCGGCGGCATTCGCGCGCGCACTGCGTCTGGTCGAACAGCGTCGGGCACAGCTCGCCCACCACCTCCTGTCCTTCCTGGCCGAGCAGGCGCCGGGCCGCCGCGTTGATCTGGACGATGCGGCGCTGTTCGTCGAGGAACAGCACCCCCTCCTCGAGATTGTCGAGCAGCGCTTCGAGCGTCGCGAGCGTGACCACGGCGTTTCGTCGTTCAAGTGAACGTTCAGGTGAACGCGGACATGATATCCGCTTCTCGACCGATTTTCGGCCGCGGCTTCGCGAATCAACGACTTGCACGAACTGGCACGGCATTGGCTTTCTTCGTTGGACACGAGCACGCCGCTCGTTCACCCGCGAAAGGACGACCTCGATGCAGGACACCGCCTGGTTCATCTCGCTCACGCTGATGGGACTGCTGCTGGCGGTCTTCGTGTTCGTCTGGTCGCAGTCCTCGGTGCGCGAGGAGGACTTCACTCCGTTGCAGAAGCGCGCGTACCGGCTGCGCGCGCGCCTGTTCTGGGTGCTCGTCCTCACGCTGGGGCCGGCGATGGTCTACAACCTGATCGACCTGCCGTACGCGTCGGCCGACGCGCGCGAGCGCGATGCGCAGGTGATCGACGCGGTCGGCCACCAGTGGTACTGGCAGCTCAGCCGCAACGAGGTCCGGGCCGGGGAGCCGGTGCTGTTCCGGGTGACCAGCGCCGACGTCAACCACGGCTTCGGCGTCTACGACACCGAGCTGCGGCTCGTCGCGCAGACGCAGGCGATGCCGGGCTACACCAACGTGCTGCGCCACACCTTCGCGCAGCCGGGGAAGTACCGCGTGCTCTGCATGGAGTACTGCGGGCTCGTGCATCACAACATGATCGCCGAGATCGACGTCGTCGAAGCCGGCAGCGCAGCGAGGGAGTGAAGCGATGGCCGGCCAAGAAACGACGATCGATCGCGGCGCGCACCCGGCGGTGCTCGCCTACCTCGGCGCTGCGATGCTCGTGCTGCTGCTGATGATGGTGTTCGGCGTGCTGATGCGCATGGAGCAGGCCGAATTCATCGCGATGGGCCCGATGTGGTTCTACGAGCTGATGACCCTGCACGGCGCGGGCATGGTCGGCGTCGCGGGAATCGCCGGCATCGCGATCCTCTGGCACTTCCTCGGGCAGTACGTCCGGTTGTCGACGCCCGTGTTCGTCGCCAACCTCGTGCTCTTCGTCGCCGGCGTGGCGATGATCCTGGCCGCCGTGCTCGGCGGGAACTTCCACGCCGGCTGGACCTTCCTGCATCCGCTGCCGTCGAAGTCGATGGGAACCTGGAGCCCGAACGCCGCCGCGCTCTTCCTCGGAGGGATGCTGGTCATCGGCACCGGCTTCCTGCTGCTGCACCTGGACATCGCGCGCGCGATCCTCGCACGCGAGGGCGGCTTCGGCCGGGCGCTCGGCTGGCCGCAGCTGTTCGGGCGCGCCGGGACCGCGCCGCCGCCGCCGACGATCGTCGCGGCGACGATGGCGACGATCGTCAACCTGATCGGCATCGTCGCCGGGGCCGCGATCCTCTCGATGATGCTGGTGAACCTGTACTTCCCCGCTTTCGGCGTCGACGCGCTGCTGGCGAAGAACCTCATCTACTTCTTCGGCCACGTGTTCATCAACGCGACGATCTACATGGCCGTGATCGCCGTCTACGAGATCCTGCCGCGCTACACGCAACGGCCGTGGAAGGCGAACCGCGTGTTCCTGGCTTCGTGGACCGCGTCGACGCTGATGGTGCTCTTCATCTATCCGCATCACCTGCTGATGGACTTCGCGATGCCGAAGTGGATGCTGGTGATGGGGCACGTGGTCGGCTACCTGAATACCTTCCCGATCCTCGTCGTCACCGCCTACGGCGGCCTGATGCTCGTCTACCGATCGGGAATTCGCTGGGACATGGCCTCGGGACTGCTGTTCGTGTCGCTGTTCGGCTGGGCGGCCGGCGCGATGCCGGCGTTCATCGACGGCACGATCCGCGTCAACTACGTCATGCACAACACCCTGTGGGTGCCCGGGCATTTCCACACCTACCTGCTGCTCGGGATGATGACGATGGTGTTCGGGTTCCTCTACTACATCGGCAAGAGCGAGCGCGACGGGCGGGAGGGCGTGATCGATCGCGCGGCGTTCCTGGTCTTCGTCGTCGCCACCCTCGGCTTCACGCTGAGCTTCCTGTACTCGGGCCGCAGCGGCGTGGTGCGCCGCTACGCGGTGCACCTGCCCGAATGGGTGCCGTACGACCGCATCGCCTCGGTGTTCGCCGTGCTGGTCGTCGCATCGGTCGCCGTGTTCGCGATCCGCTTCCTGCTGCGCCTGCCCGCTGCATCGATCGACGCGCCGCGGGCGCGGCTGGCCGGCGGCGCGACCTGATCCCCGTGAGCAGGCGACTCGCGGCAATGCACGATCCGGCGCATCGCCCGCGCGCAGGGCGGCCGCCGTGGCGCCCGCTCGCCGTCGCGCTGCCGGCGGCGCTCGCCACGCCGTGGCTGCGCGCCTGGCTCGAATCCTCGATGTCGCTGCACATGCTCGTGCAGATACCGCTGCTCGCTGCCGCCGGTTTCGCGGCCGCGACGGCGCTGCCCGCGCGAAGCCGCGATGCGATCGCGCACGAGGTCGGGGGGGTCGTCCCGTGCCTGCTCGCCGCCTCGCTCGCGTCGACGTTCTGGATGATTCCGCGCGCGCTCGACCTCGCGCTCTCCGAACCGGCCGTCGAAGCGGCCAAGTTCGTCTCCCTGCCGCTTCTCGTCGGGGTGCCGCTCGCGCTCGCGTGGCCGCGGCTGGGCATGCTCGGCCGCGGGTTCGTCTGGACCAACTTCGCCAGCATGCTCGCCGTGCTCGGCTGGCTGTACCGGGCTTCGCCGCTGCGCGCCTGCAACGCGTACCCGGTGTCGGATCAGCGCGAGGC